>JBHACZ010000001.1:0-7320 GCA_041854825.1 Porphyromonas sp.
ATTTGAGCATTGGTCCACCAGAATACTCAGGATAGAGACGAAAGTCAGAAGCTAACTGCCACTTGCCGTACTCTGCATGTACGTTGAGACGAAAGAGATCGAAGCGGAACTGACCCGCCGTGTGCTGGAGAGGCTCCGAAGCTGTGTCGTAGACGTAGGTCATACGCACCGCACCGCCCAGTCTCACCTTCTTGACAAGTGCCTCGAAAGACTGTGCGGAGAGCGAAGTGGCTATTAGACAAGCCAGTGCTAGAGAGCCGAGTGTGCGAGAGAGATTCATAATGCTGAATAGATTAAGGAACGGGGCTATATACTGGGGATAGAGACAGAGGGATTCGCCACATGCGGGATGAAGCGGATATGCAAGACCTGCTGGGTACCAGCACCGACAGCATAGTGGCGCGCCGCCTGATGCCCGATGAGCCACAGCACTTGCACACCATCGGTCAGCAGGAGTGCCTGCTCACGCTGATGGCGTGGCACCTTGTGCTCGATAAGAATACGGCTAATGAGTTTCGACCCCGAGAGACCGAAGGGCTCAAGCCTGTCGGCAGTTTTCGCAGAGCGGACGACCAGCCGAGGCGTGCCATCCCATTCACCCAAAGCATCCCAGTCTAGAAGAATCTCCGAGCGGGAAACACGTAGCGAAGAGATCTCCGTGCGTGGATATATGCGTAGCTCTAGCCGTCCACCTGGGATCTCGGCCGAGAGACCATCACGAGGCTCTAGTCCGATCAGCTCTCCAGACTTTGCCTCTGCAATAGATGTAATATACAGCTTGCCCCAGCTGTACGAGAGCTGGTGTGTGGACGAATAGAAGGCATTACCACTCGACAGGGTAGATAGTCCCCGCGCTAAGTCGTGACACTGCTCACTAGAGAATGCATACTCCCGCAAGATCTCGAAAAGAAGCGTCTCGACATCTGGCACACGCCTCAGCTTAGCTACGTCTATCGCTCCATCACACATCACTTCCTCGCGATAGCGTGCGATAGCCTCTAGATAGAATGCCTCTGCTCCTGTGAGATGCTCCATCGTACGCGACACACTCTGGACGAAGGACGGACGCAAGCCCTCCAGCGTGGGAATGACACTGTGTCGAATATAATTGCGCTGATAGGCTTCATCAGCATTAGTGCTATCAGTACGCCAGGACTGCCCCCGAGCACGAAGATATTCCTCCACATCACTCGGCATCACATCCATCATCGGACGAATGATTTGCCCAGCGTCTCGACTATAAGGCATACCGCTTAGTCCACGAAGTCCAGTGCCCATGGAGAGATTGAGTAGAAACGTCTCCACCCTATCCTGGGCATTGTGCGCGATAGCAATATAGCTCGTCGGATGCTCCCGCCCCCACTCGGCGAACCATTCATACCTCTGCGCACGAGCCGCCATCTCTATAGATACACCCTGTGCCTCGGCATATGCACGCGCATCATAGTGCCGTACGCTACACGCGACACCGAGAGAGTGGCATAGATCCCGAACGAATGCCTCGTCTGCATCACTCTCCTCACCTCGCAGGGCAAAGTTGCAATGCAGAGCCTCCAGCTCATAGCCTAGCTCCCGCAGAGCGAGTAGCAGAGCGACAGAGTCCGATCCTCCGCTAAGTGCTACGGCGACATGCGCTCCGCGGGGACACAGCCCTCGATGCGTGATACACGCCTGCACCACCTGAGGTAAGCGATATGAGTTAGGGAGCTTCATGATCTAGAATAAAATGCAAGGCACAGCACTCACGGGCGAATCCTTGGCTATGCCCGATCCGTACGTAAGGGCTGTGCCTCGCGTGAAGTTATTACTGTGGGTTCGTGCCTTACTCTTCGCTCTCGAAGCCTAGCTCACTATCCACCATAATGCGTCCGCAGTATTCGCAGACGATCACCTTCTTATGGAGCTTGATGTCGAGCTGGCGCTGGGGTGGGATCTTATTGAAGCATCCTCCGCAAGCATCACGCTCTACGCTTACCACGGCAAGACCATTGCGAGCACCCTCACGGATACGGTGGAAGGCACGAAGGAGACGCTCCTCGATCACGCCCTCAAGGTTCTTGACCGTCTGACGGAGGCTTTCTTCCTCTGCCTTGGTTTCGCTCTTGATCTGCTCTAGTTCGTCCTTCTTGATCTTCAGCTCTTCGTTGAGCAGATCGATCTCTGCCTTGATCGTAGCGATCTCACCCTTGACTACCGCCTGGAGGTCTGACACCTCGCCGATGCGCTTGCGAGCGAGCAGGATGCGCCCTTCCTGGAATTCGATTTCCTTCTTGAGCATACTTTCCTCCTTGACATTGGTGATGCCCTGGAGCTGCTCGTTGTAACGCTCGATGCTGGTCTGCGCTTCAGCGATCTCTGCCTTGTAACCTGCCGTAGCTTGGCTATACTCCTTGACCTTGTCCTCGGCAGTAGCTAGGCGCGTCTCGCGCTGGATGATCTCGTCCTCCTTGTCACGCACCTCGAGAGGAAGCTCGCCACGGAGGGTCTTGATATGATCGATAGACGAATAAGCTACCTGCAGGGTACGCAGATCCATCAGCTTCTCTGCGATGGTCTTCTCCTGCTGTGGAGCTTCTGGGGTTGATGCTTTCTTAGCCATACTTATGATTGCTCGTTTTTATAATGATTTAATCTTGTTATTGTCTAGGGCGGTCGTGAGAAGCCTAACCTCAGGACAACGCTCCACGATAATTTTAGCGAATAGACGTGTAGCGATGACTTCGCTCTCATAGTGTCCGACGGTTACGAAGGATAGCCCCTCGGCATCGAGATAGTCATTGTACTTCGCCTCGCCCGTAATGAATACATCTGCGCCTGCACGTCTAGCATGGGACTGAAGGAAGGCACCAGCACCTCCGCAGAGAGCGACGCGACGGATCGTGGTCGGAGCATCTGCCCCTGCTACCATCATCTTGTCCGTAGCGAAGAGCGCACGCACACGATCGAAGAATGCGCTTGCTTCCTCCTCTGCCTCCAGGTCTCCCACGATGCCTGAGCCTGCCGTAGGTAACTGATTGTCGAGCATGCGCAAACTATAGGCTGGGACTTCGTAAGGATGAGCGCGCTCCAGAGCAGAGACTACAGCATGGCGTGCACCACGAGGGAGGACTACGGTCAGCTGATGCTCGTTCACTTGCTCTAGCGTATCGATACTCCCGATATAAGGATTGGCTCCATCCAACGGGCGAAATGTTCCCTGCCCTGGATGAGCAAAGCTACAGCTATCATACTGCCCGATACGACCAGCACCCGCAGACCACAATGCCTCACGCACGATCTCTAGGTGAGACGCTGGGACGTATACAGACAATTCCATTAGACTATGCTCTAGTGTCGTAAGTGGGCGAACATTCGTTAGCCCCAGCTCCCGAGCGAGTAGATAGTTTAGCCCCTCGGGGGCATTGTCTGCATTGGTATGTGCCGAGTACACTGTGATGTCGTGCCTAATGGCAAGACGTACGGCACGCTCCACATCGGTAGAGGTGCTAATG
The DNA here is from genome assembly GCA_041854825.1 of Porphyromonas sp. Classification (GTDB taxonomy): domain Bacteria; phylum Bacteroidota; class Bacteroidia; order Bacteroidales; family Porphyromonadaceae; genus Porphyromonas. The sequence continues at coordinate 3,492 of JBHACZ010000001.1, forward strand.
CGCTTGAGTCCACGGAAGAGGAGCGGATGATGCGTTACCACAAGATTGCACCCACAGCGTACAGCCTCCTCGATGACCGCCTCCAGCGGATCGAGAGCGATGAGTACACCCGTGACTTCTGCTTCGGGGTCTCCGACCTGCAGACCACTATTATCCCAGTTCTCCTGCATCCACAGGGGAAGCGCAGCCTCTAGAGCGGTGAGTATTTGCTTTATCTTCATCCTTGTACCTTGATGTATGACAGCCCCTCCTTTAAGCATATAGGCTAGGGCAGAGGACTTCTCCACCCTAGCCTATACACTGATTTCGGCGTAGATCGCTTACTTCGTGAAGGCATCCCCTGCATGATCATGCTCGGGGATCTCGCCTCATCCCTCTAGAGGGTGAGCCGTCTTATCGTCTGCAAAGGTAGTGATAATATCCCAACCCGCAAGAATGCCTCACCACTGCAGAGCTAAGCTTCGCTCACCGCCTGCACCTCTACCGGTGGCGCGTAATTGTAATTGCGCGTGAGCATCTCCCAAATGAGGCGAAGCCATATGAGTGTACAGGGAAGAGCCTTGAGCGCGTAGGGGATAATATAGGTATTGCGGAGATATGCAGGGAATAGATCCGACGGAGACATACTGCTAAGGATGAAGGCAAAGATCATCAGCCCCACATCCCACTTACTACGCGTCCACGGCGCAGACACATACCACAGCGCGATCCCCACGAAGGGAATAATATAAGTGCTAGACTCGCTCCCCGTACTGAAGAGTACCACGAAGAGCAGGACAGACGATAGCAGTGCATACCGAAAGCCCACATGACGATACTGCCCCACCCGCAGATAAGGCAAACCGAAAAGCACCAGCCCTGGGATAATAACCATGAGGTCACTATACGAAGCCACCCCACTGATCTTACGAATCATCCCGAGCAAAGAGATATTCTGCATCAGCGAGAACTGATTGCCCAGATTTTTCGCTCCGAGACGCTCCACCCAAGCCATATACTGAGATATAATGTAGTCGGGACTAGAGAGAAGCATCGGCACAGCAAACCAGAAGACCGCCCAGAAGATGAGCCATCCGATGAAGCGCATACGGTGCTGTGAGAAGAAAAAGAACGACAAGCCCACGATACCATACAGCTTGACGAACGTCCCCATCATAATAAGGAATGCAGCAGTTCCCTCTCGCTCTCGCTCAATACAGACGAAAGTCCCCACGATGATGGCTGCGATGGCGATATTGAACTGCTGCATGAAGAGAGCTGTCAGCAACTCATGCGCGCAAAACCAATATATAAACGCCAAGTGCGCCTGACGAATCGGGAGCTTGCGCACAGCAAAGTACAATCCGAGCGACAAGGCTACCAACCACAAGGCGTGTCCCCATACAGCAGGAAAGAGAGCAAAAGGAGCGACTACGACCGAGAAAGCGGGACCATAATGATTGTAATCGAAGTATTCATTAGGATAAAGCTCGTAGAGCGGGAGCTGATCCACCACATGCCAGTAGACATGGCGGAAGATCAAGAAATTGTTGTGCCGGCTCATCTTGGCTATCGCTGCCACGATGGGCAGTAGTGTCCAGAGAATAAGTAGCGTACGTGGCTCACGCCATAGAGGCAGAGCAAAGAAATGAGCCAGCCGATCACGTAGGCTGAGACGTTCTCCTAGGGCCGATGGTGTCATTGACTAATCGGGCAATATATGATGTGATGCGTAATAGAGGTGATGAAATGGAAGCTATTCCTCCTGCCTAGTCTCTGCCTCTGAGCTAGAAGTATGCCCAGGAGGCACGAATCTCTCGACGTGATAGAGGGGGCGACGCTTGACCTCGGTGTATATCTTGCCGATATACTGCCCGACGATCCCTACCGAGAGGAGCAGTAGACTTCCCAGCAGCCATAGCGAAGCCATGATAGACGTCCAGCCCGCTACGGCAGATCCACCCAGGAGCGAACACAGGATATAGCCTCCCATCAGCAGACTTACCCCCAGAGAGACGAACCCTAGACCCGTGATCCACAGCAGAGGACGGGTAGAGAAGGAGGTAATACCATCGACGGCTAGCATCAACATCCGAGAGAGATTGTACTTGGACTCGCCTGCCGCGCGCTCAGAGATAACGTCATCTACCGTGGTAGAGCGGAAGCCTAGGCGTGGGATAAGCCCTCTGAGGTAAAGATTGCTCTCACTATACTGCGAGAGAGCATCCACGGCACGACGGCTCAGCAGGCGAAAGTCTGCATGATTGTACACAGCTTGGATACCCATAGCCTCCTGAAGCCTGTAGAAAGTCACCGCCAGAGTGCGTTTCATCACGGGATCTGCTGTGCGCGAGACCTTCACCCCGTAGACAATGTCATACCCCTCAGCGTGTCGATCCACCATCTCTACCAGAGCGTCAAGGTCGTCTTGCAGATCAGCATCGATGGTCACGAGGGCTTCGCACAGGGGGCGTGCAGTCATCATCCCTGCCATAATGGCATTCTGATGTCCCACATTGCCTGCGAGGTTGAGCCCCGAGAAGCGAGACGAGGAGGCACACAGCTCGCTGATGATCTCCCACGTCCGGTCTCGACTACCGTCATTGACCAGTAGGACGAAGCTATCTGCCGACACACGCCCCGAGCCTACGAGGCTATCTAGTAGGGCATCTAGGCGAGGAGCTGAGAGGGGAAGGACGGATTCCTCATTGTAGCAGGGGCAGATGATGGCTAGTCTTATCATAATGCAGGTATCTGTGAGACAAAGTCTCTATGAGTCATGAACGATGCTCCTAGCTCCTGAAAGTGGGCTATCCAGCGCGTCAGTCGATCGATCATACCAGCTCCCGAATGTCTACGTACGATCCATGGCAGACGAAGCTCGGGGTGTCGCTCTAGATCGTAAAACTCCCACGGGTGGAAATACGTTACCAGATACCCATCATGCCTCCATGTGCGGGTACACAACCATCGATATAGGGCGAAGGGAAGATTGTGGCACGAGAGCCAGAAGAGCGGAAAACGCAACCAAGGAGTTACGGATGCGGGGAGCTGTAGCACCCCTTCACGGACGAAGTGACGGCGTGGCTCATGGAGATTGCAGTACCTACCTGGGAGGAAGGTCGGATTGATAGACGAATTGTACACATATCCCGCACGCCTAATCTCGTCCTCTGGCACAGGCATCATGCGTGCCTGTCGGTACCCCGTGACGCTTACACCCGAGATACGCTCCAGCTCCTGACGAGAGGCTAGCAGGTGCGCAGGCTCGAAGCTCCAGTGGTAATAGCCATGCGAAGCAAGTTCGTGTCCCGCCCCTACGATACGCTGCACCACCTCGGGTGCCTTCTGGGCAAACTGTGCGGTACAGAAGAATGTAGCACGTACGCCCATCCGCTCCAGACAATCTAGGATCGCATGCGTTCCCTTGGTCGAGATGCGGATTTGCTCGGACATCGGGATGTCCACGCCGTGCTCTCGAGGCACGTCAAACTCTTCTATATCAAAACTCAAAAGTATCATTACGCATTTGTATAATTATCCGGCAAAAGTAATAAAAAACAGAATACCAATGCAGAGGAGTCTCATAAAAAATCATTGTACGGACATATTTGCATGTCCGTCTGCAACATGAGCGGACAAGAAGCCGGGCATGCCCGAACGGGTAAATCACGATGTCCGGAATGAGGGATGCGCGAACTTTGCGGAAGAAGCAAACGCTGCAGATGACAAGCATATCAAGAGCAAGCACAACGGCAGATAGCGGAAAGTTTCCCGAAAGACGCTGCGGATGACAGGCATATCGACGGCAGGCACAATATGTATATAGAGGGGGTGCAGTTTCCCATTG
>JBHACZ010000002.1:0-22466 GCA_041854825.1 Porphyromonas sp.
ATATGCCAATCGTGCCATTATGCATTACCACACGAACAACCTCCGTGGGGCAATGGCAGACTATACGACGGCACTCGGCGTCGATGCACACAACCGCATCAGCCTGCACAACCGCGCACTCCTACGCCAGATCGTGGGCGAACTCGCCGAGGCGATCACCGACTGGGATACGCTCATCACCCTAGAGCCATCGAACTTCATCGCCCGCTACAATAGAGCTATGCTCTGCTATGAGCTCGGGACACGCACACGCGACGCCATCGAGGATCTCAATCACGTGCTGGAGCAATATCCCTCTTTCCTGGAGGGCTTTAGTCTACGCAGCGAGCTACACAAGCGCGCGGGCAATCGCCGAGCTGCCGAGCGTGACCACTGGCACGCCTTCGACCTAGGCACGAACCAGTCCTACCAAGCCCAGGCACGTGCCCGTTCACTGGCACAGCGCGCACGACGTACTCGCGAGAGTGCTGACCTGTCTATCGACAAGTACAACCTCCTAATCGAGGCTGCCTCATCGTCCATCCCCAGCGAAGCACGCTACACCAGCGCTGCCCGTGGACGTGTGCAAGATGGGCGTGTACAGGCAGAGCCGATCCCGCTGGCTTATCTTTCTTATTATGTCCCTCTCGGGGCTGATGGCAAGCCTCTGGCAGGTAGCACCTCCTTTAGCTCTGTCACGGAGCGCTACGCGCACCTTTTCTCTGCCGAGCGTAAGCTAAGCATTCAGACTACCCTGCAGACGCTCACGAGTGCACAGATCGACGATGTGCAACGAGAGCTGACCGAGATCGGCGAGCGTGTGGGAGCCGTGCCATCGCTACGTCGAGGCATCGCCCATACCCTGCTACAGGATTACGAACAGGCGATAGCTGATTACACATCAGCAATAGACCAAGACAAGACGCTTGCTCTAGCTTACTTCGCGCGAGCCCTTGCCACAGCGCGCTACCGCGAAGCCGAAGCCGATCGCACCCGCCCAGCAGCTAGCAACGCATCTGCCGAGACACAGCTACTGCGCGGTCAGGCAGACACATCCCGCGCACTCATCCCTGGACAGACCTCCCGCACAGCGACACCTAGCCTACCACAGACCATACGTCCGCTGGATGTCTTGCCTAGTGCCTTGCAGGATCTAAGCATTGCCATCAGCCTGGCACCTGATTTTGCCTACGGGTACTACAATCGGGGCTACCTCTACGCTCAGAGTGGCGACACAGCGCTTGCCATCGCGGACTACAGTCGTGCTATCGAGCTTATGCCTAGACTTGCTGAGGCATACTTCAATAGAGGCCTGCTCTACATACAGACAGGCAATATCCCCTCCGCCACGCAGGATCTAAGCCGAGCTGGCGAACTAGGCATCTATCAAGCCTACAGCATCATCAAGCAGATCCGCCAGTAGAGCCTAAACGCCCTACGTCATACCCACGACCGCCCCGCACGAGGACGCGTGTCTGCCTGCGGACTGCGAACGACTGACCACTTCATTATGATTTCGATAAACAAGGTATCTGTACTATTCGGAAGCTTTGCCCTCTTCGAGGATGTTTCCTTCGTCCTCTCGCCCAAGGAGCGTATCGCTCTAGCAGGCAAGAACGGAGCAGGCAAGTCCACCCTCCTCAAGCTTATCGCGGGACTAGAATCCCCCTCCTCGGGCAGTGTCGATCGTCCCAAGGACATTCGCATTGGTTACCTCCCGCAGGTCATGAATCACGTCGATGGACGCACCGTCTACGAAGAGTGCGAGACAGTCTTCTCTCACCTCAAGGAGCTAGAGGCAGAGGTCAGCCGCCTCTCAGCCGAGATGGCAGAGCGCACCGACTATGAGAGTAGCGAATATCTAGACCTCATCGATCTATATGCTCGACGCAGTGACGAGCTAGCAATGAATTCCTCTGGGAGCTACCACGCCTTCATAGAGCGAACGCTGATGGGGCTAGGCTTCGAGCGAGAGGATTTCCACCGTCCTACCTCTGCCTTCAGCGGGGGATGGCGCATGCGCATCGAGCTTGCAAAGATCCTCCTGCAGAAGCCCGATGTACTCCTCCTCGATGAGCCTACCAACCACCTAGACCTCGAGTCTATCAGCTGGCTAGAACGCTTCATCATACAGAGCTCCAGCGCACTCATACTGATATCCCACGATAGAGCATTCCTCGACGCGACGACCTCCCGCACTATCGAGATCGAGCTCGGGCGGATATATGACTATCGCACGAACTACTCCCACTACGAGGAGCTACGCCGTGAACGTCTCGAGCAGCAACGTCGCGCCTATGAGAATCAGCAGAAAAGCATCAAAGCCACTGAGGACTTCATCGAGCGTTTTCGCTATAAAGCGACCAAGGCTGTCCAGGTACAGAGCCGACTCAAGCAACTAGATCGTGTCGAGCGAATCGAACTCGATGAGATCGACACCCGCGCAATGCATTTCCGCTTCATCCCTGCCACCCACTCTGGGACATATCCAGTCGTAGCAGAGGGTCTTAGTAAGGCATACGGTGATCACGTCGTTTTCTCTGATGTCAATATGACGATCAAGCGTGGAGAGAAGGTCGCTTTCGTCGGCAAGAATGGCTCGGGGAAGTCCACCTTCATCAAATGCATTATGCAGGAGCTAAGCGATTACACTGGCACACTAACTCTCGGGCATCAGGTCGAGGTGGGCTACTTCGCACAGACCGAGACGCAGGCACTCGACGGCAATCTCACGGTCTACGAAACCATCGATCGCGAAGCTGAGGGCGAGATCCGTACGAGGATCAATGACCTCCTCGGAGCATTTATGTTCGGAGGTGAAGCCAGCGAGAAACGCGTTAGCGTCCTCAGCGGGGGCGAACGTGGGCGCCTTGCACTCATCAAGCTCCTACTGCGCCCTGCCAACCTGCTCATCCTTGACGAGCCGACCAATCACCTAGACATCCGATCCAAGGAGGTACTACGTGATGCCATCGCAGGCTTCGACGGCACAGTCATTCTCGTCTCGCACGACCGCGTATTCCTAGACGGGCTAGTAGATCGCATCTTCGAGTTTCAGCGTGGACGAGTGACCGAGCATATGGGCGGTATCTATGACTGGCTACACAAGAAGCAGACTGAGCAAGACGCCTCCCCCTCCAATCCCCGCGCCACTACCGTATCCAACACAATGAGCTCGACCAATGCCAGCGGAGCCACCGACTACGCACGGCAGAAGGAGGAGAGCAAGCGTATCCGCGCCATCGAGCGCGAGATCAAGCAGGTCGAGGATCGTACAGAAGCTATCGACAGCGAGCTACGCAGCATCGAGGAGCGACTCAGTACAGAGGCTACGCCCGAGCTATTCGGGCGATACGAAGCTCTACGCCAAGAGCAGGATGCACTTCTCACTCGCTGGGAAGAGCTGTCTCTACAGCTCGAGGGATAAATGAAGCCCTGAAGGCAAGATAGTTTAACGCGAGTTCGGCTTAAAGCTCATCGACACTATGTCACTACCAGGATAATTGAATCCAACAAGCTATTCTTATAGAGACAGATACAAGTCCTCCAAAAATGATGGAACTTTTCTGGCAAAAACATCAATGTTTTCGACGAAAAACATCGATGTTTTTGAAGAAAAAGGTCGATGTTTTTGAGGAAAAAGTTCTACCATTTCTGAGAAGTAGCCTAGCAGGTCACTCGAGAGGAGCCAAAGATATAGAGAATCAAGAGAGGCAAGTCCCTCATTGAGAAACCGAAAGAGAATCACAAGGCTACTTTCTTCCGCCGAATTCGCGTTAATTTACCTACCTTTGGGTAGACAACTAAAGTCACACGATGGAATCGATAAAGCAGATATTCCGCACGGGCTTCGGTCCTAGCAGCAGCCACACGATGGGTCCCGTACGAGCCGCCGAGATGTTCGTAGGGCGTTGCCCCTCGCCCGCCCGCTATGTCGTCTCTCTCTATGGTAGCCTAGCTGCCACGGGGGTAGGCCATATGACGGACGTTGGGATATTGAAGATCCTAGAGCCTATCGCACCCACGACGATCAAGTGGTACCCAGAGATAGAGCTTCCCTTCCACCCCAACGGGATGAAGTTTGAGGCGTTCGACAGCTATGGCAGTCTCCTCGACACTTTCACAGTCTACAGCATCGGAGGCGGGACACTCGCCAATGAGAACTTCAACGAATCACGCACTGCCGAAGTTTATCCAGAGAGCCGTATGCGCGATATTATGCGCGTACTGGGCAACTCAGGCAAGAGCTTCTGGGAGTATGTCGATCAGTATGAGGACAGCGACATCTGGGACTTCCTGGCAGAAGTCTGGGATGTCATGCAGCAAGCCGTCCGCGAGGGACTAGAGACAGAGGGTGTATTGCCTGGTGGTCTAGGTCTAAGGCGCAAGGCGGCTACCTACTATATCAAAGCCAACGGCTATGGCTCGGTAAGTATCAAGAACCGCGGTCTCGTCTATGCCTACGCCCTAGCCGTCAGTGAGCATAACGCTTCGGGCGGTCGTGTCGTCACAGCTCCCACCTGCGGTAGCTGTGGCATCATCCCTGCCGTGCTGTATCACCTTCAGCAGACTCGTGACTTCTCGCACAAGCGCATCCTCTATGCTCTAGCTACTGCAGGGCTATTCGGCAACGTGGTACGTACCAATGCCTCCATCAGTGGCGCAGAGGTCGGATGCCAGGGTGAGGTCGGCGTCGCCTGTGCTATGGGTGCTGCGGCGGCATGCCAGCTCTTCGGTGGCTCCAACCTTCAGATCGAATACTCTGCCGAGATGGGGCTAGAGCATCACCTAGGACTAACCTGCGACCCAGTCTGCGGACTCGTTCAGATCCCTTGCATAGAACGCAATGCCTTCGCAGCTGCCCGCGCCCTAGATGCCAATACCTTCGGTACATTCAGCGATGGTCAGCACCGCGTTAGCTTCGACCAAGTCGTAGAGGTTATGCGCAAGACAGGCAAAGACCTTCCGAGCCTCTACCGAGAGACCTCTACGGGTGGTCTTGCCTCGGAGTACAATGACGCAGAGGCACGCGTATTCTAAAAGCCCTCCCAAGCTCTATCGGTTATGCTATCTCCCCGGCTAGTTATTACACTTATCCTCCTGCTCGCGAGCCTCAGCTACTCGAGTGCAGAGCTTCGCGCTCAGCATGTAGAGGGGGATAGCATTACACCCACGATCGAGCTACCTACCATACGTGTACAGCGCGGACTACCCGTAGAACCTCTATCCGCCACCGAGCGACAGGCCTACTGGAGACGCGTGCGCGATGTCAAGAAGACCCTCCCCTACGCCAAGTATGTAGCCGCCTCGATCATAGAGACCTACGAATATACGGAGACGCTCCCCGAGCGAGAACAAAAGGAACACCTGCGCCGTGTCGAGCGGGAGCTCAAGGCAGAGATGGAGCCCAAGATGCGCGGCCTTACCCTTAGTCAAGGGAAAGTGCTCATCAAGCTCATCCATCGCCAGAGTGGCACGACAGGCTACGAGCTAGTCAAAGCCTTCCTCGGAGGGTGGAAAGCCTGGTGGTGGAATCAGTTTGCCAAGTTCACGGGCGCCAATCTCAAAAGCGAATACAATCCGAGCAAAGACCCTGACGATGCTGTGACAGAGCGCATCGTACGCCTCGTCGAGGCAGGTCTGCTCTAGCCATTCGCCAATAACAAGACTAAATACAGCGACTATATATGATAACAGTACGAGCCAAGAAAGCTCTCGGACAGCACTTCCTCACCGACCTCAGCGTTGCCGAACGCATTGCGCGGACACTTGACGACTATGAGCGTATGCCCGTCCTCGAGATCGGACCAGGTATGGGGATGCTCACACAGTACCTCCTGCATCTCGGGCACGACACGCATGTCATCGAGATTGACACGGAGAGTGTCGCCTACCTCCAGCAGCATTTCCCTGCCCTTGAGGGGCGTATCACTGAGGATGACTTCCTCTCGATAGACCTCGATCGCTGTATCCCCGAGGGTAAGCCCTTTATGCTCATCGGCAATTACCCGTACAATATCTCCAGCCAAATCTTCTTTCGCCTGCTAGAGCTACGCGAACGCATCCCCGTCTGCTCGGGTATGCTACAGCGTGAGGTAGCTCGCCGTCTCGCTTCGCCTCCCGGCAATAAAGATTATGGCATCCTCAGCGTCCTCCTCCAAGCCTGGTACGATGTCGAGTATCTCTTCACAGTGGACGAGCACGTATTCAACCCTCCTCCCAAGGTCAAGAGCGGTGTCATCCGTCTGGTACGCAACTCCCGCACAGACCTCGGTTGTAGCGAGGGAGCTTTCAAGACGATGGTCAAGACCGCATTCAACCAGCGTCGCAAGACCCTACGCAACTCCGTGCGTGCGCTCTTCGGGAGCGATTACCCAGACTTCGGTCTCCCAATTTTCTCCCTACGCCCAGAGCAGCTATCCGTAGAGCAGTTTATCGAACTCACCCTAATGGCTGACCGCTGGCACAAGTCCCGCCAGAGCTAACCAGCAATCCACCTGACGATCCCGATGATCTCACTCGCACCTCTCAATAGCCTTGCTCCCGATGACCTTGCTCATCTCGAGCAAGGCTATTGTCATACATTCCCTCGGGACGAACGTCGCCCCTGGACATCTCTCATCTCCCCAGACCACTCGGAGCGTATGCATCCGTACGCTGTCTATCACGACTCCGACCTCATAGGTTTCCTTGTCCTCTGGGACGTGGAGCGCTGGTGCTTCGTCGAATACTTGATGACGCTCACCGAATGGCGCGGGAGAGGTCTTGGTGCCCTCATCCTCCGTACCGCTCGGCACATCACCGCTCGACATCGTCCTTTCCTCCTCGAGGTAGAGCCCCCGACGACTAGTACCCTCGCACAGCGTCGTATCGCCTTCTACGAACGCTCTGGGCTAAGGCTTCAGCCTTTCGACTATATCCAGCCAGCCTACACGAATGAGACCAAACCTATTCCCCTCTGTCTGATGTCCACCCGTGACATTACCCCCGACGAATATCCCGCCCTTGTCCGTTCCCTCCACAGCACTGTCTACAGCACCTAACCATAGTGCGGTAGACAACGTGACCAAAACGAGTAGCCCTTGCTCTATACAAGAGCAAGGGCTACAACACTAGGGGAGGTTAAATACTATGCGAGTTTGACCTTCCTCAGACATGCAGACGAAAGGCTGTCAGCCCTACATCTATATATCGCCAAGATATTTGAGGTCTTCGAAACCACCCTCCGCAAAGGGTGATGCCAGCAGGCTCATGGCTGCAATAGACACAAACTCTGCAACTGGTACATGGCCCGAGATAAATCCTCCTTCATGTCTAATTGTCGGCCTTCCCAGCACGCTCAACCTCCCTATCTATGAAATAGTCGGATCGGCATCCCATAATATGTAAAGGGAGAGAAATACCAGGATACACGAGGATCCCTGTTTATTCCCACCTTATAGGATCTGTCCATACCATCCGATATTATAGTTTGATACATTGTCGCAGAGCCTTAAGCATCAAACCGCGACATTATATAGGGCTCTTGATTACCATCCATATCATAGGACATATATCCATCTCGCCAAATATAGCCCGTGAGTGGAACTATACGGCTAAGAATGTCTGTTTTACGCTGATCCCACCAAGCCGAGCTGCTAATATCCGCCAGGAGAGTCGGGGACGATCCTTCATCACCTAGATGAATCACTTCGATCACTAGCCTATTTCTGAGCGGATCACTATGCGTCTGATAACGATAGCGGTATGCACTCTTGAAGTTGTCGTCGGGCGCTGATATGTATGCGGGCCAAAGACCCAGAGTATACTGTGTATAGCCAAGATATGAGGTATACCCCTCTTGCGCTGCTAGTGGCTTAGCTAGACGTATACCATACTGTACGATTTCATTAACCCCGTTGTTCACTTCATCAATAAAACCACTGTACTCTGCCCTATAACGACGTCTCAAGGACTGCCTGTGATCGTACCCTGGACCGATCTTAATATCCTTTAATAATGCGTCTTCTACTTGCATCGATTGCTGATCCGGCAATACCCCTCTCCAGTTCTCGAGGTCGGGGAGGTAATAGAGATCGTTCCAGTCTCGAATCTGACCGTCCACATCCATAATATTAGCCTCCAGTGGCTCCGGGTTAGGGAAAAAGACACTATCTGCCACAGTGGGGAACATATAGTGCCCTGAGTAGTAGCCACTACGATCATTGAGGTGTCCCAGCTCTGGATCTTCTGTACCACTCGCATTACGCCATACCTGTCCATCGAAATCGCGATTGCTGAATCGGAAGACACCTAGAGTGCCAGCCTCAGGTATTCCTGCTACTCCAGAGAGGCTTTGCCGTCCGCCTGCAAGGTTGTACTCAGCAAGTGCTTGTGCAGGGAGAGGTACGTTGTGCGTGGCGTTTGCACGGATATTATATACTTTCCCTTCTACTAATGAAACACCCGTATTGGTTAGGTAGTCCGTATAGTAGGTATTAATGTAGTCCGAGCGGGAAGTATCCGATGACTTACCAATCATCATAATGTGAATACCCACGTTACCTTCGCCATTTGTCAAGGAGCGACGATAACTCGGCACCCAGATGTTAGTAAACCTTCCCGACTGTGTTATGCGGAATAACGGTCTTATCAACAGAATACTGTATGAGCGACTTTGTCCGCTCGAGATATTCACTCTTCGTGACGATGTTACTTACAGCAGCTCCACTACTAGCTGGCGCTACAGGGAGGATGCGAATAGTATCAATGTCTGAAATTTCGCCATCGCTATACAGAGTAAATCGCTCTAGCTCGAAATCATGATTGCCACTTGTAAGTTTGTTACCTAGGTGTATCGCTAGCACTGACCCCTTAGGTTTAAATACAACTCCAGTACTCGGGGGACAATCCCATAAAGGTATGATGCGCCAGTACTATCTTTGCCCGTCTGAATGGAAACCTCAGTCCAGTCAATGCTGTAGGGAACCTCAAACGAGAGCAAATCATCTACAGCTCTGCCACCACTGAGCTGGCGACCTCTATTCGAGAAATGGAACTCCGGGAACCATTGCGTCGGAGTGGATATTGCCTCACCTCCGATGAGTCCCGAGATATACCATTTGCGCTCCGTATTAGTGTCTGGATCTATAATGTCGTTATTGAAGTTCTCCACTTCTATACTGCCATCTGTCTGAGACAGGACAAGCTTCTTAGCCCTTTTGTCATATGTCCACTCCAGTAATGCATATCCGCTGAGACCATCACTACTAGCTAGGAATGTATGCACAGGCACCTCCTCTCCATCTTCATATGCAGGCATCGGGATCATCTGGCCACTAGCATTCTGTCCATACTTCATCCCTAGAGCACGCAGGGTGTCCTCCTCGTCGGTAGAGACCTCTACCGAGAATGATATCATCACAGTTTCTCCTGAGCGCGAGGCGGATGGGAAGGGATTTTCGGTTACATCATCTCTATCACTTGAGCAAGCTACTAAGGTTGCTAGGGCAACGACGAGAGAGAACCATCGTTTCATTTGTTTCATCTTCTATATCTTTCTTCTACTCCCATGATTGCAACACACTATTACAGAAACATATGAAATAAGCTCTGGAAGCAAACAGCTCCAGGTAGCTCTACCCCATCTCTTGACAATGCTGATTATATATTTTCTGGCACTAAATGCAGGTCGCAATCAAACCGAAAGTATATTACATTTTTCTCGAATAAACAAAACAAATCATTAACCAATGGACACTATGATGCCACATATCCATCTCGACACACTCCGAAAGCAGTCTCGCCATCAATGGCAAAAAGCCAAATCGAGGATGATTCTCTTTCACTATTTCCAAAGTCCGCCTTTCAGAACCAAAGGAAAGAAAAGTACCGAGGGCTGCTGCATCTGTTGATGCAGCAGCCCTCGGTACTTTTGGTCGGGAAGGTCGAGACTAGTGACGACGGTCACCACGCTCTCTGCGTTCGCTACGCTCGGGGCGGTCACCGCGTTCGGGACGATCACCACGCTCTGGGCGGGGACGACGAACGGGCTCTACATAACCCTCGGGCTTAGGCATCAGAGCCTTGCGGCTGAGCTTAAACTTACCAGTCTTCTCGTCGATCTCGATGAGCTTAACATCGATAGGATCACCCTGCTGAAGGCCTGTCTCCTCGATCGTCTCATAACGCTTCCAGTCGATCTCGCTGATATGCAGAAGACCATCCTTACCTGGGAGGAACTCTACAAAGCAACCATAAGGCATCACAGAGCTTACCTTACCCTGGTAAACCTCGCCTACCTCTGGCGTTACGACGATCGCACGGATCATAGAGAGGGCAGAGTCGATAGCTGCACGGTTCGTAGCGCTCACCTCGATGATGCCTACGCCGTCCACTTCTTCGATATTGATCGTAGCACCGCTCTTCTCCTGCATGCCCTGGATGATCTTGCCACCTGGGCCAATGACAGCACCGATGAATTCCTTCGCAATGCGAAGCTTCTCGATACGTGGAGCGTGATCCTTGAAGTCAGGACGTACATCAGGCTGCGCCTCGATGATCTTACCAAGGATGTGCAGACGACCTTCGCGAGCCTGTGCAAGGGCGTTCTCCAGGATCTCGTAGCTAAGGCCATCGACCTTGATGTCCATCTGAGTAGCCGTGATACCCTTGGCGGTACCCGTTACCTTGAAGTCCATATCGCCGAGGTGGTCTTCGTCACCGAGGATATCGGAGAGGATAGCATAGTTCTGACCCTTGTTTTCGCTGATGAGACCCATCGCGATACCAGACACGGGAGCAGTGATCGCTACACCAGCATCACGCAGAGCGAGGGTACCAGCGCAGACGGTAGCCATAGATGACGAGCCATTAGACTCGAGAATATCACTGATCACGCGAATCACATAGGGGTAATCCTTGGGCAGCACGCGCTTGAGGGCGCGGTGTGCTAGGTTACCGTGACCGATCTCACGACGACCTACGGCACGCTGTGGACGAGCGTCACCAGTAGAGAATGGAGGGAAGTTGTAGTGCAGGAGGAAACGCTCCTTGCTATAGTTGAGTACATCGTCTACCAGCTTCTCATCGCTCTTCGTACCGAGCGTTACGGTCGTGAGTGACTGCGTCTCACCACGTGTGAAGACTGCTGACCCGTGAGGCCCAGGGATATAATCTGTTTCGATCCAGATAGGACGGATCTCCGTCGTCTTACGACCGTCAAGACGCTTACCTTCGTCGAGGATAGCACGACGCATAGCTTCCTTCTCCACGTCGTGGTAGTAGCGCGCGATCATGCTTGCCTTGGCAGCAAGATCCTCTTCGCTGAGCGAAGCCTTATATTCGTCGATGATGGCAGAGAAAGCTTCTGCACGAGCATGCTTGTCTGTACCTGAGAGAGCTACAGCATAAGCACGGGCATAGCACTTGTCGTGGATGTCCTTGCGAAGCTCCTCGTCATTCTCCTCATGGCAATAGGCACGCTTCTCGAGCTTGCCTACAGCTGCGCTAAGATCGAGCTGAGCCTGGCACTGTACCTTGATAGCCTCGTGAGCCACCTTGATAGCCTCGAGCATTTCGCTCTCCTGCACTTCCTGCATTTCGCCCTCTACCATCATGATGTTGTCGAGTGTAGCACCCACCATCATATCGATGTCAGCCTCTGCAAGCTGCGCGAACGTTGGGTTGATCACGAACTCGCCATTGACGCGAGCTACGCGCACCTCGCTGATAGGACCATTGAATGGGATGTCAGACACTGCGAGCGCTGCACTAGCGGCAAGACCTGCAAGTGCATCGGGCATATCCTCGCCATCGCTTGAGTAAAGCGTTACATTAACGAATACCTCTGCGTGGTAATCTTCGGGGAAGAGGGGACGGAGCGCACGGTCTACGAGGCGACACGTCAATATTTCATAGTCAGAGGCCTTGCCTTCGCGGCGAGTGAAACCGCCTGGGAAGCGACCTACGGCTGAGAACTTTTCTTTGTATTCTACTTGGAGGGGCATGAAGTCCACTCCGGGGTTGGCATCTTTTGCAGCACATACGGTAGCTAGGAGCATCGTTCCTCCCATCGTCACGGTAACGGCACCGTCAGCCTGCTTGGCGAGCTTACCTGTCTCGATGACGATCTCACGACCATCAGGCAGTATAATGCTCTTGCGAATTGGATTTAGCATAGATTCTTCTTGAATTGCTTTCTAGTTTTATTACACACTCTATTTGTCGCTCGCAAAGATACACAAAAAGAATCATTTGACTACACCACGCAAGAAGATAACTGGGAGGTCTGGAGCGAGACTTAAGTTTTATCGCGAAGGCGACTTACAGTAAGTCGCCCGAGGGACTCAAGGTAAGTCGCCGAGGCAACTTAAAGTAAAACCCTAGCGACGCATATATAGACGCGCACGCCTAATTCGCAATCGGTCGCGCGCAAGGCGAAGACACAGGGAATAATGCTAGCGAAATGCTCCCGAGAGCTATGCGCGACCTTAGGGATGGGCATGGCTCGTTAGCACGAAGGGTATAGAGCCTTCGGTAAGACCCTATACCCTTCTCGGTAAGATGTGGTTCGTCTTCGCTCTAGGACTATATCGCCTTGAGCTGGTTGAGTACATTCGGGATTTGATCGAGGAGCTGAGTTGCCGTTAGGCTCTCCATCGAGTAGCGGGCAGCATATAGGTCGCCCGCCGAACCAAGAATATAATTCGCTAAAATACAAGCCGTGAGTGATTCGTACCCTTGAGCCATAAAACCGAGGATCAACCCCTGCAGGACGTGACCGACACCGCGCGTCGCTAGACCCGCATTGCCCGTCGTATTGAAATATACCGACTGAGAGCTACGACATATCGCCGTATAAGTCCCCTTGAGTACAATAGTCAAGTCATGCTGCTGAGCCAGAGCCAATGCACGACCTAGGCAATGGTAATCGGAATGCACCTGCCCTACGTTCAATAGATCAGCTCGCTGACCTCGGCTCACGAGGAGGATACTACCCTTAGGAAGCATCGACAGAAGCTCGTGATCCTCTGCAATGAGGTCTACTGCATGGTCATCGAGAAGCAACGGCTGGCGAACATCTCGACAGATCCTCACCAGATCCTCACGTGAGAGGGTGTCGTAATCCCCTACTCCGACGGCAATCCCTTGATACCCATCCCAACGCACGAAAATGCGCGAAGCATCATAGCACGAGACTTCGGGGACAGCGATCTGCATAGGGATAAGCCCTGCACCTTGAGTACGCACCTCGACCTCGCCACATCCAGCGAGCAGAGCACCACGAGCCACTAGGCTCAGATGTCCATAGCGCCCCTCCGCTCCACCGACCAGCAAAGCTTTGCCATAGTCCGCGCGAGAGGAGAATGCCTTGCGATGACGAAGAACCTGGCTAAGCAGTCTCTCGTCCGGCGTGTAGTAATTGCTCGCGATACGTCCATGCACCTCTTCATCTAGCCCGAGAGACAGAACCTCCCAGTGCCCAACGAATGGCTCATTCTCAGCGAGCAACATACAGAGGCGAGGCGCTTCGAAGACGAACGTATGATCCGCCTGCACGATAGCAGAAGAATCATTGTACTCGTTGTCCTCTGCGAATAACCCCGAGGGTAGATCAAGGCTAATGATCTTGGCACCCGAAGCGTTGATCCGTCGCACGAGGTGAGCAAACCCACCCGTTAGCGACTGCTCTAGCTCCGAGCCAAAAAGCCCGTCTATAATGATGCTACCCTGCGTAGCTTCGGGAAACTCTAGCTGAGATGTGATCTCCGTAATCGCAATACCGAGATTGACCAGCTCCTGTCGCTTGGTCTCTGCAAGCTGACTGATACGCCCCTGATGATAAACCAGATAGATACGTATCTGCCGTCCTCCCTCCCAGAGCTGACGGGCTACCTCCAGCGTCCAGGCACCACAGTCAGTAGGCCCCGCAAAGAGATAGATCATCGAGTCTCCCCTATACAGCCGATCAAGCGCACGCACGAAGCTAGCCGCTCCTCGCTCACAGAGATCCGAGGGGCTAATAGACATCTCCGAGGCACATTGATACAGGCTCTGGATCTGTGCCGCACTATAGATCTTGTTCATCGTGCTGTAGGGGATTAAGTTTAGGAAGGAACTCCGGTAACCGGCGAGGGTTAGTCTAGATTGCCACGTACGACACCGCGCTCTGAGCTACGCACGAAGTCGAGGATGATCTGACGCTCTGGAGTCTCGGGCAGTTCGCTTTCGATAGCTGAGAGTGCCTGCGTCATATTGAGCCCACGCTGATAGATCGTGCGGTAGATGTCGTTGATGATGTAGATTTGATCATTGGTGAATCCACGACGACGCAGACCCACGATATTGATCCCACAGTACACGAGAGGATCACGTCCGACGAGTGCATAGGGAGGGATATCCTTGGCAATACGGCTACCACCCTGCACCATCACATGGCGACCAATACGAACGAACTGATGCGCAAGACTACCACCGCTGACGATAGCATAGTCCTCGACGATCACCTCACCTGCAAGCTGGGTAGCATTGCCGATGATCACGTGATCGCCCAGCTCACAGTCATGCGCCACATGGCTATATGCCATGAGCAGACAGTGTGAGCCAACGACGGTCTTGCTCTTAGAGGCTGTACCACGATTGACCGTGACACATTCGCGCACCTGGGTGTAGTCGCCGATGATCGCAACGCTCTCTTCGCCAACGAACTTTAGATCCTGAGGGATACCAGAGATGACAGCTCCAGGATGAATGTTACAGCCACGACCAATGCGAGCGCCATAGCGTACCTGCGCTCCGGGATGAATAATCGTATCATCTCCGATCTCTGTCCCAGCTTCGATCACGGCAAATGCGCCGACCTGGACGCGCTGCCCTAGCTTCGCTTCGGGATGAATACTAGCCAATGGGCTAATCAATGTTTCTGACATTATATTGTTTGTCCTTATTTATTCTTGACGATCTGAGCCATGAACTCAGCTTCGCATACGAGCGTCTCACCCACGAAGGCTAGACCACGCATGTTCGCCATACCACGACGCATCTCGGAGATGAGACGGATCTTGAAGATCAGTGTATCACCGGGTACGACCTTCTGGCGGAACTTCACGTTGTCGATCTTGAGGAAGTAAGTCGAATAGCTGTCTGGATCCTCCAGCGTGCTCAGCACGAGCAGTCCGCCGACCTGCGCCATCGCCTCTACCTGTAGGACGCCTGGCATCACAGGCTCTGTGGGGAAATGCCCCTGGAAGAACTCTTCGTTAGCTGTGAGATTCTTCACGCCCACGATGTGGGTTGCTCCCATCTCGATGATCTTATCGACCATCAGGAATGGATAGCGGTGCGGGAGAAGCTCACGGATACGATTGACATCCAGTATAGGAGCCTTGTTGGGGTCATATACGGGAGCCTGGGACTCGTTCTGTTTAATATCCTTGCGGATCTTCTGCCCCATCTCATTGTTGATCTTGTGCCCTGGACAAGTCGCGATGACACGACCGATGATCGGACGACCAATGAGCGCAAGGTCACCTAGCACATCGAGCAGTTTGTGACGCGCTGGTTCGTTGGGGAAGATGATGGGGGCGTTATTGAGGTAGCCCAGCTCGGTGCCGACACCCTCCTTGCGCTCGATACCCATCAGACCGCAGATGCGATCAAGCTCCTCCGTAGGAAGCAGATGGTCATAGATCACCAGTGCATTATCTAGATCGCCCCCCTTGACTAGGTTGTGGGCGAGAAGCTGCTCGATCTCACGAACGAATACGAATGTACGTGAAGCCGCGACCTCTTCCTCAAACTTGCTGAGGTCATCCAGAGAAGCAAACTGATTGCTTAGGATCTGACTGTCAAAGCTGATGTGAACATCTACACCGAAATTGCTATCTGGTAGCAGGAGCAGGCGACTACGTCCATCCTCGCTCTGTACCTCCATGCGTTGCTTGACGATATAGTACTCTCTCTCTACCCCCTGGTCTACAAGGCCTACACGCTTGATCTCACGAACGTACTGGATAGCGCTCCCATCGAGGATAGGGAACTCTGGTCCATTGACCTCCATGATACAGTTATCCACGCCGAAGGCATAGAGCGCACTAAGCGCATGCTCGATAGTGCTGACACGAGCTTCACCCTTGATCAGTACAGTACCGCGCTCCGTTCCCTTGACATATTCGCTCAGAGCTGGGATCTCGGGCTGACCCTCTAGGTCTACACGACGGATCACACGACCAGTACCCGCAGGTGCTGGCAGGAAGGTAACATTCAGATCTAAACCGGTATGTAGCCCTTTGCCACTAAGGCTGAAGCTCTCGGCGAGTGTTTGTTGCTTTGTCATTATTCTTGTGTTTTGAGTTTGCTAAGTTCTTGCTCGAGCTTGCCGAGCTGGCGATACATATCTGGGAGCTTACCTAGAGTAGCATAGACACGCATAGCAGTACGCGCATCCATGGCTGGCGAACCGAGTAGCACCTTATCGCTCTCGATATTACCAAGCACCCCCGTCTGCCCACCAAGCTGGACACGGTCACCTACATGCAGATGACCCGCGAGACCTACCTGACCACCCGTCTGGCACCATTCACCGATGCTGGACGAGCCAGCCATACCTCCCTGTGCAGCCATAACGGTATGAGCACCGACCTCGCAGTTGTGCGCGATCTGAATGAGGTTGTCGAGCTTGACGCCTCGACGGATAATGGTGCTGCCCATGACAGCGCGGTCGATACATGTATTGGCACCGACCTCTACATCGTCTTCGATGATAACGTTGCCAAGCTGTGGAATCTTATGATAACCATCAAGTTGAGGAGCGAAACCAAATCCATCAGCCCCAATGACAGCCCCTGCATGAATGATGCAGCGCTCTCCGACACGCACACCGTGGTACAGCGTCGCATTCGGATAAATCGTCGTGCCACGACCCACGATCGTGCCACGACCTATATATACATTGGGATAAATCTGGCAGTCATCACCGATGACAGCACCCTCCTCTACGACGGCACCTGCACCGATATAGACCCCTGCACCGATAGTAGCTCCCTCGGTGACAGCACGAGAGTGAATCCCCTGAGGCTTCACACGAGTCTGCTCCTCGACCATCTTCATCAGCTGTGCAAGCGCTGCATATGGATCGGGGACTCGGATGAGTGTCGTAGCGACTGCCTCCTTGGGCGCGAAGTCTTCGCTCACGAGTACGGCACTAGCTCCAGTCGTATATATATACGCCTCGTACTTGAGATTGGCAAGGAAGGTCAATGTCCCTGGGGTAGCCGTCTCGATCTTGGCAAAGTCACTGACGAGCACTGAGGCATTCCCCTCTACCCTACCCCCTAGGATCTGTGCAATCTGCTCTGCACTAAACTGTAAAGTCATAGAGTCCGATTGCTATTACCCCTCGATAAGCTTGGCCTGCAGGAGGATCTCCGTCATCTGGTGACGAAGCTTCTCTGCCTCCTCTGACGCACGCAGAGCAAATGCCTCTGTAGAGTCCGCGAAGATGATACTGCGTGAGGCATTGACGAGAAGACCACAGTGGTCATTAAGCCCATAGCGAGCGACCTCCTCTAGACTACCGTTCTGAGAGCCTACACCAGGCACGAGCAGGAAATGCCCGGGGACGATCATGCGTACACGCTCTAGCATCTGCGCCTTCGTCGCTCCGATGACATACATCAGTTGCTCCTCATTGCCCCAGGACTTCGAGATGCGTAGCACACGCTCGAAAAGGTATTCACCACTCTCGTCACGCATCATCTGAAAGTCTTCACTACCCGAGTTGCTCGTCAGAGCTAGCAGGATAGTCCACTTGCCAGGGTACTGCAAAGAAGGGTGTACACTGTCGGCTCCCATATAAGGAGAGACAGTCAGAGCATCCACACGCAGGTGTTCGAAGAAGCTACGCGCGTACATCTCTCCCGTATTGCCTATATCACCACGCTTGGCATCTGCGATGATGAACTGCTCTGGGTAATGCTTCTGAATATAGGCAACAGTCTTCTCAAAGCTCTGAATGCCAAAGGAACCCATGCTTTCGTAGAAAGCGAGGTTAGGCTTGTAAGCTACGCACTGATGCGCTGTGGCATCAATGATCCGCTTATTGAATTCATATATCGGGTCATCCAGCTCCAGCAGATGCTGGGGAATCTTACGAATATCTGTATCAAGACCAATGCAGAGGAAGCTACGCTTGAGCTTAATCTGCTCGAATAAGTCTTTTCGTGTCATAATATTATGAGTTAGGTTAGATTAGAGGGCTGCCTCCTTCATACGCTCGATATTCTCGGCGATGATCAGCTCGTCGATAATGGGCTGGACATCCCCGTTCATAATCGCCCCGAGGTTATAGAGCGTCAGGTTGATACGGTGGTCTGTCACACGCCCCTGAGGATAGTTGTAGGTACGAATCTTGGCAGAGCGGTCGCCGGTAGAGACCATCGTCTTGCGCTTGGCAGCGATTGCCTCATTGTGCTTGCTCACCTCTATATCGTAGAGCTTGGTACGAAGCATCTGCATCGCCAGCTCACGGTTCGCCAGCTGAGTACGTGCTTGCTGACATACCACGACGATACCCGTAGGCTTGTGGGTCAGCTGTACCTTGGTCTCCACCTTATTCACATTCTGTCCACCAGCTCCACCCGAGCGTGCTGTGTGGAAGTCAATATCTGCGGGATTGAGCACCACGTCTACCTCCTCAGCCTCGGGCAGCACCGCTACAGAAGCGGCAGAGGTATGCACACGACCCTGTGTCTCGGTAGCAGGCACACGCTGTACACGGTGTACACCGCTCTCATACTTGAGGATACCGTAGACGCCTTCGCCCGTTACGGAGAAGATGATTTCCTTGTACCCTCCTGCTGTACCTTCGCTCATGCTCGTGATCTCGGTACGCCAGCCACGGCTCTCGCAGTAGCGAACATACATCTTGTACAGGTCTCCTGCGAAGATCGCAGCTTCGTCTCCCCCCGTACCTCCACGGATCTCGACGACGACATTCTTCTCGTCCTCGGGATCTGCTGGGATGAGTAGGAGTTTGATTTCCTCCTCGAGGCTAGGGATACGCTCCTCTGCCTCGCTCATCATCTCACGAGCCATCGTGCGGAGCTCCTGGTCACTCTCTGTCTCTAGGGTATCGCGCCCTTCCTGGATATTCCCCAGCAGGTTGCGATACTCCTTGCCTTTCTCTAAAATGCGCTCTAGATCACGATACTCCTTACTGAGCTTCATGAAACGCTTCTGATCGGCAATAATATCGGGTGCAGTGATAAGAGAGGAGACTTCCTCGAAACGGATCTCTAGGCTCTCTATCCTGCTAAGCAAGTCATTGTCTGTCGCCATATATATTTACAACGCGGTGGGGTTAGTAGTTAATATCGCCCCAAGGTGAGCGAATGAGCAGACTGTTCGTCTCTGCCTCCTCGACGCGTCCGATGATCTGGGCGGGTACACCCATACTCTGACTAATCTCGATGATGCGCGCAGCATCCTCGGGGGCTACGTATAGCTCCATACGATGTCCCATGTTGAAGACCTTGTACATCTCGCTCGCGGGCGTCTGGCTCTCCTGCTGAATGAGCTGAAAGAGCGGTGGAATCTCGAACATGTTGTCCTTGACAATACGCTTACCCTTGACGAAGTGCAGCACCTTGGTCTGCGCACCTCCCGAGCAATGCACCATCCCATGAATGCGCGAGCGCATCTCATCCAGCACCTTCTTAATAATAGGCGCATAGGTACGTGTGGGAGAGAGGATCAGCTTGCCTGCATCTAGCGGTGTACCCTCTACGGGCTGAGTGAGCTGACAGCTACCGCTGTAGACGAGTGCCTCTGGGACTGCTGCATCGTAGCTCTCGGGATAACGCGTCGCGAGGCTGTGGTCTAGCACATCATGTCGTGCGCTGGTCAGCCCATTACTACCCATTCCGCCATTATACTCATGCTCATAGGTAGCCTGCCCATAGGAGGCAAGACCTACGATCACATCACCACCAGCGATACGCCCATTGTCGATCACTTCGTCACGGCGCATACGGCAGGTCACGGTACTATCGACGATAATCGTGCGCACGAGGTCACCCACGTCCGCCGTCTCACCGCCTGTAGAGATCGCATTGATGCCCCAGCTACGTAGCTCGGCGAGCAACTCCTCCGTACCATTGATAATAGCACTGATAACCTCTCCTGGTACAAGGAGCTTATTGCGTCCGATAGTCGAGGACACAAGGATATTGTCCGTCGCACCAACGCAAAGCAGGTCATCGATATTCATAATGAGCGCGTCCTGAGCGATGCCACGCCACACAGACAGGTCGCCCGTCTCACGCCAGTACATGTACGCCAGCGAGCTCTTCGTCCCTGCGCCATCAGCGTGCATAATGTTACAGTACTCTGGGTCTCCGCCGAGAATGTCGGGGATAATCTTGCAGAAGGCAGAGGGGAAGAGCCCCTTGTCTACCTGTCGGATAGCGTTGTGTACATCCTCCTTGGAGGCGGACACGCCACGCTGCATATATCTTTCGTTCATAATCTGGATGAGTGCTGATGGGATGGTTACCGCAGACGTAGGACGTCGCCCTCCTCTGGGAGGTAATCTTCGTCTAGGTCATTGAGTTTGTAGAGTCGCTCGAGGCGGATACCGTATCTCTGCGAGATGCTATGCATGGAGTCGCCGATGCCTATGCGATGCTCCGAATACTTACGATCGGCAGCGCGCGCCTTGCGCTCTAGGTATATAATATCGCCTTCCTGGAGGGTAAAGTCTACGGGAGCATCGTTGTACTTGGCAAGCTTGCGGGCTGAGATGCCGAGCTCTTCGCCGATACGCTCGAAGCTATCGTTGGGGTCTGCCAGCACATACAGGAGCCCGTAGCTCATATAGATGGGGCGATGAGTACCGGTAGACTTCTTCTCCTCTGCGCGACGCCGAGGCTCACGAACCTTCTCCCTCGTGCTTTCGCCTCCGCGAAGCCACTTGGGTGCCTTGCCTTGGTCTAGGGTATAGAGTTCGTAGTCCTCGATAACCTTGATGAGGAGGTTGGCATAGCCTTTATTGGTCGCATAGCCAGCCTGCTGTAGTCCTTTTGCCCAGCCTTTGTAGTCGTCGTAGTGGAGTGAGAATAACTTCTGATAGCGTCTTCCCTTAAGGAATGCTGAATGGTCTTCATAGCTTTCCTCCCAGGAGCGATAGCTACGGAAGCATTCGTCGGGAGCGTCATCAGTCTTGTAAGTCTTCTTGCCTGTCCAGGTCTTGTGGCACTTGATGCCGAAGTGATTGTTGTGCTCTGTGGCGAGCGAGCTACGACCTGCGCCGGTCTCTATCAGTCCCTGCGCCATCTTGATGCTCGCAGGGATGCTGTGTCGCTCCATCTGTCGGATAGCCTCACGGTAGTGACGCTGGATGTACTCCTCGAATCGGCTGTTGCGCGAACGCTCTGCTGCGAAGCCCACTACCGAGCCCAGCACCACAGCCATCACGACACATATATATCTGTACACACTCATTCTATATTCTCTATCACCTTAAATATCAAGCGCCACAAAAATACGAAGAAATAGCGAATGTGCCATAGAACCAGCCCCAACGCCCAGGGCAAACCCACAAAGACACCCTATGGACAACCCTCCCATCCTACACCAATGGAGACATCTGCCTACCGTTTCTCCGAGAACCTCCATCGAATTTCCCTAGAGACCCCTAGACTTTTCCCCTAGACATCGGTCTAGAGTTATAAGTATAGTACTGTATTTATACGAATATAGTACTGTATTTATACGAATATAGTACTTTACTCGTATAAATATAGTACTTTACTCATACGAATACAGTACTATACTTATAATCCGCCATGGGTAAACTGGGAAGAAACTCCCTATGTACTCGGGAATTCGATGGAAGAATTGGGGGAAATAATAGGTACCTCTAGGCGCAGGAGAACGGCAAGCCCCACCCCTCCCGCAGTAGCACTCGGGCATCCGAACAAACGACAGCGGCATAGATCTCCCATCTGGAGACCTATGCCGCCGTCATGACCAGCTCCCCCATGGGGAGCGATCACTCACTCCCTAGAAGCGGAAGCCGAGTGAAAGATTGGCACGGAAGAAGATGAAGGGGTGATCGATAACACTCTTGACCGTGTGTGCCCCCTTGGCATCCGACTCGAAGGTCACATTCCCCGTGATATTGCCAAAGGCACTGATCTGATCGAGACCATCATTGATGTCCTTCTCCAGCTCCTTCATATCCTGGTCACTGAAGCGATCCGACTTGCTGAGATCTACACTCGCGTTCATGTTCGTCTTAGCCCAGCCACGGTGCATACCGTAGATCGTCCAGTCTAGGACAATGTTTTTCTTCTTGCCCATGAGCCACTGTGCGCCGATGGCAAGACCCACGCCGTGCGAGGTCGTCTCACCCGAGAAGCCAAGATTCTTGATCAGATCAGAAGACTCTGGATCCTGCACGAAGGAGAGACCACCATACGTGTAGCGCTCGTAGCGGTAGTAGGGAG
>JBHACZ010000003.1:0-5810 GCA_041854825.1 Porphyromonas sp.
CAGGCTTTCGTCGAGGTCTGACACGTACGCTTAAGAAATATGCGACGGATACCAAGGCCTTAGAGAAGGCTAAGGTCGAAATCACCGGTGATGACTTCCGTGAGGGACTGACGGCTGTGATTAGTATCAAGGTCGCGGAGCCACAGTTCGAGGGACAAACGAAGACAAAGCTCGGAAACAACGAAGTCATAGGTGCCGTAGATGTCGCTGTTAGTGAAGCGCTGGAGATTTATCTCGAAGAGCATCCCAAGGAGGCAAAGGTCATCGTTGATAAGGTGATCCTTGCCGCTCAGGCACGTCAGGCCGCACGCAAAGCTCGTGAGAGCGTGCAGCGCAAGAGCGCGCTCTCGGGTGTCAGCCTCCCCGGTAAGCTATCAGACTGTGCGAGCAAGGATCCCAGTGTTAGCGAGATCTTCCTGGTCGAAGGAGAATCGGCCGGTGGCACAGCTCGCCAAGGCCGTGATAGTGCATTCCAGGCCATTCTCCCTCTGCGCGGTAAGATCCTTAACGTTGAGAAGGCGATGCAGCACCGCATTCTCGAGAGTGAAGAGATACGCAACATATACACTGCCTTGGGGGTTACGATCGGTACAGAGGAGGATAGCATGGCACTCAATCTCTCGAAGCTACGCTATCACAAGGTCGTCATCATGACCGATGCCGATGTGGACGGTAGCCATATCGCTACGCTGATCCTCACATTCTTCTTCCGCAACATGCGTAGCCTCATTGAGCAGGGCTACGTGTACATCGCTCAGCCACCCCTCTATCTCTGCTCTCGTGGTAAGATCCAAGAATACTGCTGGAATGATCGTCAGCGTCTTGACTTCATCAATAGAGTGGCCGATGGTGATGAGTCGAAGGTCAAGGTGCAGCGATATAAAGGTCTCGGTGAAATGAATGCCGAGCAGCTCTGGGAGACGACCATGAATCCAGAGAATCGCACCTTCAAGCGCATCACAATCGAAAATGCTGCTGAGGCCGATAAGACGTTCTCCATGCTGATGGGAGATGATGTAGCTCCACGTCGAGAGTTCATAGAGGAGAATGCGACCTACGCACGCATTGATGCTTAGGTACGTCGCATGATCATCAGTGTTATCATGGGTAACGCCTACTCTGTCTTTAGCCCCGTGCTGAGATCAGAGTGGGCGTGGTGATTTTCTCAATATGCATCTGGTTAATAATCGTCAGAGTCTCTCGCCAGCTCTTCGCCAGCTGTACGATGAGGTAGATAGGACGCTTGCTCGCGCTGGAGGGGAGGGGCGCCCGCGAATCGCCATCACGGCACATAGTGCTGATGATCGCTCGGCCCTTGCCTTTGCATACTCTGAGGCCGTTCAACGAGCCGGGGGCATCCCATTGATCTTGCCGATAACGGAGGATACAGAGGTGCTGCTGGAGATGCTGCGTCAGGTGGATGGCCTTCTTCTCTCTGGTGGTGCCGACTTGGATCCTCGCTACATGGGAGAGGAGCCTGTGCGCGGATTGGGTGTTGTTCAGTCGGAGCGAGATAGCTATGAGCTGCGTGTAGTGCGTATTGCCCACCGACTCTCTCTACCTATGTTGGGTATTTGTCGGGGACATCAGGTTCTGGGAGTGGCCTATGGATCTACATTGTTTCAGGACCTCGTATCTCAGTACAATGTGGAGGGTGCTCTCGATCATGCCCCCGAGATAGCCCGCACGAGACCACACCATCGGCTACTGTTTACAGAGTCAGATAGTAGGCTGTATGATATCTTGCAGCTTGAGGATGGCGATGACCCTATATGGGTTAATAGCTTACACCATCAGGCATTAAGAGAGGTGTGCTCTCCGTTTGTGGAAGTTGCGATTGCCAGTGATGGTGTCAATGAAGCAATTGATGCCTATCCCGAGCGGGATATTCTGTCGGTGCAGTGGCATCCGGAGCAGATGATTGTTGGAGGGGATGCTCGTCAGTTGCTACTCTTCAGATATTTGATAGAGCGAAGTCGTCTCTATCGACAGGCAAGAGAGTTTCATCGAAAGACACTGGTTCTGGACTCCCATACAGATACACCCATGTTCTTCTGTGATGGGTTTGATATTGGAGATTCGAGAACGACTCGTGTAGACTTGACTCGCATGGAGCTGGGAGACGTCTCTGCAAGTGTGATGGTTGCATATCTGCCGCAAGGAGAGATCTCGGACGCTGTTCATGCTGCCGCCCGTACATTGGCAGAGGAAAAACTCTCGGAGCTTCATCGCCAGGTGGCGCGGTATCCTGAGCGGGCGATGATTGCTCGTACACCAGCCGAGATCCAGAGTAGAGGCGGGCGTCGTGCCATCATTCCAGCGATTGAGAATGGCTATGCCATAGGAACGGATATAGAGCTGCTTCGTTATTATCGGGATAAATATTCTATAGCATACATCACCCTTTGTCATAATGGTGATAATGCGCTCTGTGATTCGGCTCGCCGAAGCCAGCGGACGCATGGTGGGTTAAGTAGCCTAGGGCGTGAGGTGATTCGAGAGATGAATCGTCTTGGTATTGTCATTGATGTCAGTCACGCTGGGGAGGAAACAGTGCGAGATGTGTTGGAGATAAGTACTACGCCTGTTATCGCCAGTCACTCCTCCGCTCGTAGTCTCTGCGATCATGAGCGCAATCTGTCAGACGAGCAGATTGTTGCTATCGCTATGAGGGGTGGTGTTATTCAGGTCTGTCTATATGCTGGATTTATTCACCAAGATCCGCAAGAGGCCTCGTTCGTAGATGCAGTGGATCATATTGATCATATTGTGAGCCTGGTGGGGATTGATCACGTCGGTATTGGTTCTGATTTCGATGGTGATGGTGAGCTTATTGGATGTCGTACCAGTGAGGATCTTATTCGTATAACGATGCTGTTGATTGAGAGAGGGTATGGACAAGAGGATCTGGCCGCGCTTTGGGGTGGCAACTTTCTACGCGTGTTATCGGAGGTGCAGCTGGCTGTAGAGATTGGAGAATAATCTCTTTTGTGAAGAGATGCTCGGAGTCCACGTTAAGTAAAAGTTCGAACAAAATGGGTAAGAGAACAAGTGTAGCTCGCTATCAGCGACTTAATCGTCCTCAATATGGCAGAGGGCGTGTCAATAAGCACAGTAAGTCTGTCTTGCGTTGGGTTCTTTGGATAGCCCTTTGTCTATTGCTTGTTGGGGCTCTGTGGCGTGCGTGGACAGTATACTACGCTCCCGTCGGGCGACATACTGAGACGGTACATATCTTTATAGACAAGGAGACTACACTCTCCGAACTACGAGAGCAGATACAAACCAAAATCTGGCCCAATCATCCCTATTTGCTGGATTATTTACTTGATTACTATGATGCGAAATCTCGCTTGCGCCCCGGTAGGTATGCCATTACTCCGGAGATGACCATAGTTGATATGATAAGGACGCTACTCAGTGGGGTGCAGACGCCGGTACGTGTCTCCTTGATAGGTGTCCGCACGGAGGCTGAGCTGCTTGATCGATTGAGTGAAAATCTTTTAGTATCTCGTTCTGAGCTTGAGAAGGAGCTTTCTGATAGTGCACGATTGTCCTCCTTGGGGGTGACGAGGGCACAGGTGAGATCATTGTTTCTCTCCGGGAACTACGAATTGCTATGGGATACTTCGGCTGAGGGCGTGCTTGACACGTTATATCGTCATCACGAACGCTATTGGACTTCAGAGCGTCGCGTGCAGGCTCAGCAGCTGGGGCTATCTCCAGCGGAAGTATCCACGCTTGCATCTATTGTAGAGAGTGAGAGTGCTCAGGTGGATGAGTACGGGCGTATCGCTGGTCTGTACCTTAATCGTCTTCGCCGTGGTATGAAGTTGCAGAGTGACCCTACTGTAATATATGCACTCGGAGATTACAGCATTCGCCGAGTGCTGGGAGAGCATCTTAGAGTCGACTCTCCATATAATACTTACCGAGTCGTAGGACTACCTCCAGGTCCGATTCGGATAGTCAGAGCGGAGACACTTGATCGTGTATTGGCTGCTGAGACACACGACTATATATACATGTGCGCTCGAGATTCTTTTGATGGGTATCATAGCTTTGCGGCAGACTATGGTACGCATTTGCGTAATGCACGTCGCTATCAGCAGGCCCTGACGGCTCGGCAAAGAGCTGAGGGGATAACGTCCGTGTCACAGTGAGTGATATATAAGACTTCTTTGTAGAGAAAAGTAGATGCGTTTTCCTGTGTTCAAGATACTGGATCGTTATATCCTTCGAGGCTTTCTTCCGACATTAGTGATGACCTCAATGATTAGTTGGTTCATCGTACTGATGCAATTCCTATGGAAGTATGTTGATGAGCTGGTCGGTAAAGGGTTAAGTCTGATCGTTGTGGCTCAGGCTGTCTTTTATACAGCGATGTCTCTGCTCCCTTTGGGGCTAGCCCTTGGGGTACTCTTTGCCTCGCTCATGTATTTTGGAAACTTAGGAGAGCGTTTGGAACTCTTGGCGATGAAAGCGTCAGGAGTCTCTCTATATAGGATTATGCGTCCTGTGTTTGTAACCATATTGCTTCTTGCCATAGGATTGATAGTCTTCCAGAATACCTATATGATTACTTCTCAGGTTCGGATGTGGACCATCATTCTGTCAGCTCGTAAGGCATCTCCAGAGTTGGAGATTCCGGAGGGGGTATTCTATAACGGGATCCCAGGATACAGCATTTTTGTTAAGGAGCGAGACAAAGTTCATACAGGACGCATGAACGATGTAATGATCTATGATCATAAGCAGGGGGCAGATCAGGTGCGAATCGTACGAGCAGACTCAGGACGTATCGTGATGGATGCGGGACAGACGTTTCTTACTTGGAGACTGTATCAGGGGCAGGGATTCGAGAATCTTACAACACCGTCATATACTACGGATGAGCGACCTACTACCTATGCTAAGGAGCGATTTGGCTATAAGGAGATCTTGATTCATTTTGATGCTAACTTTCATCAAGCTGATGAGAATGAGATGCGAGGACGTTTCGTGGGGAAGAATTTGTCGGAACTCAACTATGCGATTGACACCACAACACTTCGTATCGATAGTATTCGTCAAGAGACGGCCATGCTACTTTCGTACGCTCAAGAGCGCGAACGATATAGTCCCCAGATGCCGTCTCGACTGGATACCACACAGTGGGCGATGTCTCAGCGTGAAAGCCTAATTGGTATAGGGAAGACGGCTCTGCCGATTGTTATAGATAGTGTAATGCAGCACATGCCTCTGTCTGATAGCTTATCTCTTGTAAGTAGAGCAAGGCAAAAGTCAGAGAGCTTGCGTACGGAGACGGAATTACGACGAGAGGTAGATAAGATGGCTTATTATGAGTTTCGTACCAATCGTCAAGAGTGGCATCGTAAGTTTACTTTTCCTGCTGCTTGTATCGTTTTCTTCTTTATCGGAGCGCCGATGGGGGCGATCATTCGTAAGGGAGGATTGGGAATGCCCGTCGTATTCTCGGTACTGTTTTTCATTGTTTATTATCTCATTGACACTTTTGGGCACAATATGATACTTAGCCAGAAGATGTCTGTAGAGTTTGGTATGTGGATCAGTACGATCGTGCTACTGCCAGTAGGCATTCTTCTTACCTATCAAGCGACTCGAGACTCAGCAACGCTCAACTTTGAGGCCTATACGCTATTTTTTCGTCGTTTATTCCATCTTGATCGTGTTCGACGAGTGGAGTACCGGTCGGTGGTCTTTGAAGAAGTGGACTACGTACAGGCTAACGATCAAGTGAATGCATTGCAGGCTGATTTGTCTACGCTATTGGGGACGAATATGTTTGG
>JBHACZ010000004.1:0-41051 GCA_041854825.1 Porphyromonas sp.
ATCTGCTCCAGACCATAAACGGCAGCCAGCGCACTCATCATCGGGCGACTGTCGATCAGCACCTGCGAATAGGCACCGTCAAGTCCATTGATACGCACCTGGTTGAAGCCACAGTTCTGACAATTGTCCTCTACACGTAACCCAGGCTGGAAGCGTAGCCCTTGGCTCAGGTTCTCGGAATTGGTCTTGACGAAGACCTCCCGCCCGAGGACGGTCACGAGACTGGGAGCGGTGCGCCGTAGTGTCTCCTGTCGGCTCGCCGTCACCACCACGCCATCGAGATCAATGGCATGCTCCCGAAGGTAAAAGTCATGGTGACGCGTACCCGAGGCACCCAGAGTAATGCGCTCCGAGACGGCTCCGAAGCCGATCATCGTCGCCTGCACCGTGTAGGAGCCTGCGGGAAGTCCACTCAGTTGATAATTGCCCGAGGCGTCTGTAGCCGTGCCGAGCGTAGTGCCGACGACTACGACCTGCGCGTAGGGGATCGCCTCGCGCGTCTCTTCGTTGATGACGGTGCCGACGATACGCGCACCCTGTGCTGATAGGCTAGTGCCTAGGAGCTGTCCGCCTGTAAATAGGCAGAGTAGTCCCAGCAGGACTACGGAATGTAAGATTTTACTCATCGCGATAATTGGTTTGATTGGGGACAAAGGTACAGACTTCCCTCACACTACGACTTAGATGAACGCAAAATACCTACTCTAGGGGATGCAGGTCACCCCGAGATTGCATCCCAAGCGAGTGACCCAAGGTAAGTCATCTGTAGACCACGCTTTGGTCTATATAAACCAATGTTTGGGATAGAGATTGATTACCCTAACGCGGACATTTGATTGACCATATTCCAATGAACCGAACTCACGTGCCGACCGCCAGCGCATAGGCACAAAAGCCCTCGGGGCTATGCATCGACGGGTGTCATGCACAGCCCCGAGGGCGATTAGGTGAGAGCCTATAGGGCTAGTAACCTGGGGTAGGCTTTAGGTTAGGATTCTGGTCTAGCACAGACTGCGAGAGGGGCAGGTAGCGCATGTGAGGCTTGAAGACGCGTTCCTCGACGAGCTTCGCCGCTGCTGAAGCATCGGGGTTGATCGTCGCACGGGTCTCGGGATCGGCACCAGTCATATCGACTGTACCTACCATGCGCTCGAGGCGACCATTGAGGACGGTCTCAGCTACGAGCTTGCCAGAGGCATCCTTCCAGCGTACGATGTCGGCACGACGTAGACCTTCGCCAGCGAACTCTACACCACGCTCACGGCGGATCAGCTCACGGAGAGTTTCCTTCGTCGCATACTTCGCCTTATCAGCATCGGGCATACCAGCACGGTGACGCACGAGATCGATCTTGGCATAGACCTCAGCCGACGGACCATTCAACTCATTCTCTGCCTCAGCCCATGAGAGAAGCACCTCTGCATAACGGAAGACAATAGGACAGGCATTCGTAGACCACACGTCCGAGTACTGAGCCACTGGATAGGTGTACTTACGCCAGGTAAGACCAGTCTTGGACGAGTTGTTGGCTGCCGTGGGGAAGTCTGGATTCTTCTTCCCTGCGATCTCTACATCTAGGGTATTGTAGATCGCGGGGTCACCATTGATATCGGTGTAGCTTGCTCCTGGATAGAGCACAGTCATAGCCATACGAGGGTCACGACCCTTGAAGGGGTGTGTCGCATCATAACCAGAGCCAGCCTCGTTGATCGTCAGACCATTCGCCATCTCATAGGTATTGATGAGATTAGCTGTAGGCACGATAGAGGACCAGCCACCCTCACTATTATTGAGCATCGCACCGATCACCCAGAGGTCACGCGTGCTATTGATATACTGCGTGGCAAGGATGATCTCCTTAGAGCTCTGCCCTGCAGGCGTGAAGAGCGTCTCATAGCTATCCTCTAGACCATACTGACCAAGGTCGATGATCGCCTGAGCCATCTCCTTAGCCTTGGCATAGTCTTCGTAGTAGAGCGCCACACGCATACGCATCGCGAGAGCTGCACCACGAGCGATCTCACCGCGACGAGCAGGAGAGGCGGGCAGGAGCTTGATACAGGCGTCGAGCTCATCCTCTACATACTTGCGCACCTCAGCCTCAGACTTGGGAGCGATCTTCGCCTCATCGGCATTGGTAGCATCACCGATGAGGGGAGCCTTGCCATAGTGCCATACGAGAGCAAAGTATTTGTATGCACGGATGAAGCGTGCCTGACCGATGATGCTGTTCTTCGCATCTTCGCTGGGGAAGGCGATCTGATCAATGCTAGAGAGCAGGAGGTTCGCTCTGCGGATCGTCCCGAAGTTGTAGAAGTCCAGCCCTGGGCTTGACGTCGTCTGCGAGCCATCCCCTACGACACGCCAGCCTTCGTGGCGGTGATAGTTGAAGCCGAAGTCACTCGTGCAGTCCATATACAGGAGGTCTTCGCCAGACTCCCATCCATCGTACACCCCAGTGAGGAACTTCTGGGCATCGTCGGGTGTCTGCCAGGCGGTACCAGGACTTAGAGCGTCCTTGGGCGAGGCATCGAGGAAGTCCTTGGCAGAGCAAGCACTAAGCGCACATACGACGCTGACCCCTGCTATTAGCTTATTTATGCTGTTCATATTACTGTCTCTTTGAGGGTTAGAATGTCACGTTGATACCGAAGGCGTGTGTGCGCAGGAGTGGATAGCTCGATAGGCGATAGCCTGTCACCTCGGGGTCTACATTGACATCGAGCTTGTCGAGGGTAAAGAGGTTCTCCACAGAGTAGTAGAGGCGCACAGAGCCCACACCGAGCGTAGAGGCTAGGTTGCGTGGAAGCGTATAGCCGAGCTGGAGGTTCTTGAGACGGAGGTAGCTCATGTCCTGTAGCCAGAAGGTCGAGGAGACGCGCTGTGCGCTACTAGGTGAGTCAGAGTCGAGGTGCATACGAGGCATCGTACCGCCAGGGTTGCTTTCGCTCCATGCGTTGCGCCAAGCTGTAGAGGGATGCCCCGTGTCACCACCGAACATACCCCAGACTTCACCCGAGAAGAGGCGGTGTACCTTGGCTGCACCGTTAAACATGAGCGAGAGGTCGAAGTCCTTGTACCCTGCATTGAGGTTAAGACCGAAGGTATAGGCAGGGATCGGAGAGCCTTCATAGATGCGGTCATCGCCAGTGAGTTTGCCGTCACCATTGGTATCTACATAGCGGAGGTCACCAGCCATGAACTTACGTCCGAAGGGGTTGCCATACTTGGCGGTGAAAGCATCAGCCTCAGCCTGAGAGGCGAAGAGCCCATCAGCCTTGTAGAGATAATAGGTAGCGACAGGCTGCCCGACAGCGTTGCGGGTATTCCACTCGTTCGTATTGGAGAGCCATTTTGCCCCACCGAGGTCTACGATCTCATTGCGGTTGTAGGCGAAGTTACCTGCAGCTCCGAAGGTCCAGTCACCCCATCTATCACGATAAGCGAGACTAAGCTCGATACCCTTATTATCCACAGAACCCACGTTGTCCTTGTAAGGATTGAGAGCAAACTCACGAGGTACTGTCACATCCATCAGCATGTCTGTAGTCTTACGATCATAGACATCGAGCGAACCAGTGATGCGGTTGTTTAGGAAACCGAAGTCAAGACCAATACCGATCGTCGTAGACTTTTCCCACGAGATGGTAGAGAGCTTGTAGTCATTCTGAGAGTAGCCCGTATTGAGCGTACCGTCGAAGGGATACTTCGCCCCGATGGCATAGGTACTGATCGCAGGATAGTAGTCATCGAGAGCGTCCTGGTTACCTAGCATACCCCATGAAGCACGGATCTTGAGGTCGCTGAGCCATGAGCTAGCACCCTGCATGAAGCTCTCCTGACTGATACGCCATGCAGCAGAGAATGAAGGGAAGTAACCCCAGCGATGTCCATCGGCGAAGCGAGATGAAGCATCGGCACGGAGGTTAGCCTCGAGAAGGTACTTACCTGCGTAGTCATAGTTGATACGTCCGAAGTAGGAGAGCATCGCTAGACGACGAGAGAAACCGCCATTGGTCTGCGTGCTCGCATCACCAGCGTTAAGGTCGGTGAGCAAGTTGTTGGGGAAAGTCTTACGAAAGCCTTCGCTCTGAGCATAGTTGTAGTCCTCGAGTGACCAACCGCCGAGGACAGCGAGATTGTGATCGCCGAAGCTCTTGGTGTAGTTACCAAGCACCTCTACATTGAGGCGGTTCCAGCGATAGAAACGTTCTCTGAGGCTGTTGGGGTCACTAGACTTGTTGTTGTTATACTTAATGAACTTCTGGAAGTAGTCATACTCCTGCACGTTGCTCGTGTACGAGGTACTCGCCGTGAACTTGAGATCGTCCGTGGCATTGTAGATCAGTGCAGCGTTGCCAGAGAAGTTCTGATTATTGCGATTGACCACGCTACCGAGATCAAGCCAAGCGATGGGGTTACCATCACTCACCGTACCATAGCCACTGCCATCAGCAAGGCGGTTGGGGATCCATGGCGACACGACGTTGAGCTGGCGAATGATCTGATCGACACTACCACCAGCATAGACAGAGCTAGGCTCTGCGTACTCGTTCTTGATGAAGGCAAGACTTAGCTTAGTCTGGAACTTCTTAGAGAGCGTCATGTCGAGGTTCGTACGGGCATTGAACTGCTCACGCACAGCATTGGGCAGGATACCCGTCTGATTGAGATACCCTACCGAAGCCATGTAGCGAGCATTGTCTGCACCACCGCTGATATTCACGTTGTGGCGGTGCATTACCCCTGTCTTGTAGGCGAGATTATACCAGTCGGTATTGGGATAATTGGGGTCTGTGCCGTTGTAGAACTTCTCGATCTGAGCAGCAGTGAAGCGAGGCGTACCACCAGCAGCGACGAGGAGCTCATTGTATCGCTCAGCATACTCACCCGAGCCCATGCGCTCGATGACGTTGGTAGCGTTCTGCGCACTCACGTAGCCACTATAGCTTACCTGCGTCTGACCAGAGCGTCCACGCTTAGTCGTGATGAGGATAACGCCGTTAGAGGCCTTCGATCCATAGATGGCTGCCGACGAAGCATCCTTGAGCACAGAGATACTCTCGATATCGCTGGGGTCAATGGCATTGAGCGTACCTGACTCCACTCCGTCGATGAGGATGTATGGATCGGCAGCATTGAGCGTACCCGTACCACGGACGCGCAGGATACCATTGTCAAGACCTGGCGCACCATTCATACCTGTCACAGCGAGACCAGGCACGAGACCCTGGAGACCGCTGGCGAGGTTCTGCAGTGGTCGAGCCTCGAGGCTCTTCTTGTCCACGGCAGCGACAGCACCCGAGAGATTTACTTTGCGCTGTGTGCCATAGCCGACTACGACAAGGTCGTCCAGGAGCCCATTGTCTTCCTGCAGGACGATCGTCATTTGCCCTTCGCGGGCTGGCACTTGGAGAGTCTTCATTCCTACGAATGAAACCTCGAGTATAGCACCCGAGGGGACATTGCTAATCGAGAACTTCCCGTCGAGGTCAGTCGAGGTACCGTGTGCTGTACCCTTGACTAAGACACTGACACCCGCGAGAGGTTCTTTCTTTTCGTCTGTTACTGTACCCCCTACTCGGATGCTCCGCTGTGCCAGCAGTGGCATTGCCACAAACAAGAGGAGGAGTAACAGTGAGCAACAGCGTGCTCGGCTAGAGAGAATTAGTCTGCTCATACCTTGTGAAGTATTTTGATGTGAGTAATATCATTGCATCAGGGGGGGTATACCCTAAAGCACGATACAAATATAAAGCAAAGTTTATCATTATCACAAACATTTCGCCACACTTTTATTTATAGAAAACATCAACACCCGATAGATACATACAAATAAAGGTTTTCCACTCGATCAAGATCCATGAACATTCAGTAGAAACACCCCCATTCAGCTAACTAAAAATCAAAATCCACAGCAGACCCGAGAGAATCAAACACCCTTCTAGGGAGACCGATCTCACTCTCCTCAAAAAAATGATAGAACTTTTCTCTCAAAAACATCGATGTTTTCGGCGAAAAAGTTCTATGTTTTTGACGAAAAAGTTCCATGTTTTTGAGAGAAAAGTTCTATCATTTTTTTGAGGAGAGTTCTACCATCTCTAAATGGATAACCTCGCAAGTCGTCCAAAAACGGTCAAGGCATAGAAACTCAAGAGAGATAACTCCCGAAGTAAAAACCCACAAGAAGAATCACAAGCCTACTCCCTCCACCGAATTGGCATTATTTAATTATCGCATGTGGATATACCGAATGATAAATGTATCTTTGTATGCCTAGCCTTATTTAGGCAGGGAGACATCGAGTAATAAGGATATGAACAACGAGAACGACCAGCACGACGATCTAAAGGACGAACTGTCTCAGCCTCTACACGAGCACGATCAAGACACAGATGGGCCACTGCTCCCGCAGGAGGCTCCCGCTCATGATGTGCAGCCCCTCCCCGACTCGGAGGATGTAGAGGCAGAGGCCGACGAAGACCTACCCAGTCAGCCAGCAGGCTACCGCCCCGAGATCAGCTACCTGAGCCGTATGTACCGGACGTGGTTCCTCGACTACGCTTCGTACGTGATCCTCGAGCGTGCCGTTCCCCATATCGACGATGGGCTCAAGCCTGTGCAGAGACGTATCCTGCACTGCATGCACATCAAGAATACCAACCGCCTCATCAAGGTCAACAACATCGTCGGCGACACGATGAAGTATCACCCACACGGGGATGCCTCCATCACCGACGCACTGGTACAGATCGGGCAAAAGGGTTATCTCATCGACACCCAGGGCAACTGGGGTAATATCCTCACAGGTGACCAAGCCGCTGCGGGTCGATATATCGAGGCAAAGCTATCGGACTTCGCTCTGGAAGCCCTCTATGGCGACAACATTACGACGTGGAAGCGCACCTATGACGGTTCGCAGGATGAGCCTATTGCCCTGCCCGTACGTTTTCCTCTCTTGCTCGCACAGGGTGCCGAGGGTATCGCCGTCGGTCTCTCATCCAAGATCCTCCCGCACAACTTCGTCGAGCTCTGCCAAGCTGCCTGCGATTACCTACGTGGCGAGGAGTTCACCCTATATCCCGACTTCCCGACAGGCGGTCTCCTCGATGTAGCCCGCTACAACGATGGCGAGCGCGGAGGCTCCGTGCGTAGCCGTGCCAAGATCGAAAAGATCGACAGCCGTACCCTCAGCATCACCGAGCTACCCGCAGGCAAGACCACCTCCTCACTCATCGAGAGCATTCTCAAGGCTGTGGAGAAAGGCAAGATCCGCATCAAGCGCGTGGACGACATGACAGCTGCCACGACAGACATACGCATTCAGCTGGCTGCTGGCGTATCGAGCGACAAGGCGATCGATGCGCTCTATGCCTTCACCGAGTGCGAACTAAGCATCTCGCCCAACTGCTGTGTCATCTACGAGGATCGCCCTCTATTCACGAACGTGAGCGAGCTCCTTCGCTATGGGGTGGAGCGAACGAAGCGACTCTTCGACCAGGAGCTACGCCTCAAGCTCGGCGAGCGTGAGGAGCAGTACCTCCATGCTAGCCTAGAGCGCATCTTCATCGAGGAGCGTATATATAAGGACAAGGGATTCGAAGACGCTGCCAGCGAAGACGAGGCACTACGCCATATCGCCAAGCGCATCGAGCCATTCGCAGATCGTCTGCTACGTCCTGTCACAGCTGAGGATCTCAAGCGCCTGCTGGAGATAAGGATGGCGCGCATCCTACGCTTCAACCTGCCCAAGCACGAGGCGCAGATGCTCGAGCTCGAGCAAGAGATCGACCGCCTCAAGCACGACATCAAGCATATCGTCGACTACACCATCCGCTGGTACGAGTACCTCATCTCACGCTATGGCGAGCGTTTCCCACGTCGCACGAAGCTCACCAACTTCTCCTCTATCGCCGTGACCAAGGTTGCCGAGCTAGACAGCAAGCTCTACATCGACCGCACGGGGGGCTTCGTCGGCACAGGTCTACGCGACGGAGAGTTCGTCTGCAACTGCTCGAGCATTGACGATATTATTCTCTTCTTCCGCTCGGGACGTTATCAGGTGATGAAGGTAGAGGACAAGCGATTCTACGGGCGTGAGGAAGTTATCCATGTCGATCGTTACCTCCGAGGCGACGACCGTACCATATATAATGTCGTCTACCAGGACGGAGCCACTGGAGCGAGCTATATCAAGCGTTTCAACTTGCAGAGCATCATCCGCGATCGCGTCTACGATCTTACCCGTGGCTCGGACAAGTCGCGCGTACTCTACTTCACTGCCAATGGCAATGGCGAAGCTGAGAAGATTACCATCAAGCTCAAGGTGCATAGCCACAAGCAACGCCTCTTCGAGTTCGAACGTGACTTTAGCGACATACCCATCAAGGGCAAGAGTGCCGTGGGGCTACTCGTCACCAAGGCAGCGATCAACTCTGTCAAGCTCCTCAGCAAGGGTTTCTCTACCCTAGGCGGGCGACAGGTATGGTTCGATCGCGATATCATGCGCCTCAATTACAATGGGCAGGGTGAGTATCTCGGTGAATTTGATGCCCGTGATCGCATCCTCGTCATCCTGCCCTCAGGCGAATGCTACACGACGGACTTCAGCGACTCCAACCACTTCGAGGAGCATATCCTACGCATCGAGAAACACGACGAGCGCAAGCTCTGGACTGCCATCTATTGGGACGAAGAGCAAGGCTACCCCTATATCAAGCGCTTTCCCATCGAGCACGAGCAGCGCCGTGAGGCGATCGTCTCCGAAGGCGCAGGCAATAGCCTCATGCTCCTGACCGACACCTATTATCCACGTCTCGTCTTCGCTCGCGAAGCAGAGCCAGAGGAGGGCAAGGCTACCGAGATCGAAGTAGAGGAATTTGCTATGGTCAAGAGCATCCGCGCACGAGGCAAGCGACTAGCTACCTTCCGCCCCGAGCTACTACGCGAGATCGAGCCACTACGCGAGAGCCCACTGACAGCTCCGCCAGCAGGCACATCCGAGAGCGACACGCCCGAGGATGAACCGATGTATGACAACCTCCTATTCGATGACGATGATGAGACGACAAGCTAGATCACGGGGATTCCTTGCCCTCGGACTTGCCTCTGCTCTGCTCCTCGTAGGTAGCTCAGCACAGGCACAGACGACAGACAGCCTCAGCGTTACAGCAGGTGAGCGCTCTGTCGAGAGCAGGGATGTAGTCGCCGCTCTATCAGGGGGGCTCTCTGACCCTATCGCCAGCTCACCCCGCTGGTACAACCTCCAGCTTCGCGCCACTTATCTCGGAGCAGGCGGGCTTCTCCTTGCCGAAGACTATCTCTCTCCCCTTAGCTATGGGGGCTATACCATTAGCCTACAGCATGAGCGCGCACGCCACCTCTACCGCACACCGTCAGAAGAGGATGCCTCTCTATGGCAGAGGATCAAGGGCACTGCACCACGCACGGCTGATCCCCGCTGGCTGTGGCATCAGTTCTTCGCCGCTGACTACGGCTCCACGACCAATCCCGCAGGCAATGCCACCATCATGCGTCTGCAAGCCCGCTACGAGACCGCTTGGCTCTACCAGCTGTATCAGGGGCAATGGGGACGCCTGCGCCTAGGACCAGGTCTTGCCATAGGCGTGGGC
The DNA here is from genome assembly GCA_041854825.1 of Porphyromonas sp. Taxonomy (GTDB): domain Bacteria; phylum Bacteroidota; class Bacteroidia; order Bacteroidales; family Porphyromonadaceae; genus Porphyromonas. The sequence goes on from JBHACZ010000004.1 coordinate 9,633, forward strand.
GGACTATACAGCACGCGCAATGGCAACAACCCCGCGACCTTCAAGCAGGACAACAGCCTGACGCTCGCCTTGAGCTATGACTACCGGCTACCCTCCCCCTCCTTCCCTATTCAGCTGCGCCTCATGTCGCGCATGGATCTGCTCGGCACGCAGTTCTCCCAGCGATATGGCGAGAGCTATTATGAGATGCTCTATGTCTCGGAGGCTCTAGATCATCGATTTGCTCTGGTGCATCTGGGCAATCAGCTGAGCCAGCAGTTCCGTGCCTCGATAGATATTCCCATATGGGATCGGGCGATTGTCTCGCTCAGCTACCGCTTCCAGCATAGAGGCTGGGAGGTCAATGGACTTCGTAGCCGTCAGACAGAGCATGTCGCAGGCATTGGCTTCGTGCAGTATATAGAGCCACGTGGAGGACGGCAGACCCTGCGCCATGGCACAGACAGACAACCTCTCCCCTTATAGCCATCCCTATGAGACGTATATATATATTACCTCTGACGAGACGCCTATATGGCTGGATACTCTCCCTGCTTATGGTCGGGAGCTTCGGCGCCTGCTCCGTAGAGGACGAATACACCTCCAGTGCGCTGGACAACTATAATGCGCTCTGGGAGATACTCGACAAGCGCTATTCCTACTTTGACCTCAAGCTCCCGAGCGACTCCTCTTGGCGGGACATGTATTACAAGCACCTGCCCAAGATCCGCCAAGGGATGACTACCGACTCCCTCTTCCTCGTCATGACCCAGCTCATGGCAGAGCTTAAGGATGGACATGTCAATCTCTCCACCCCCTTCGACTACGGACGTTACTGGCAGTGGTATCAAGATTACCCTGCCAACTACAGCGGTTCGCTCGTCTCCCGCTACCTTGGCGATGACTATCGCATCGCAGGAGGTCTTCGCTACACCCGTATCCAGTACGGCGGGCATGAGGCAGACAGCATCGGCTATCTGCGCCTGGCGAGCTTCTCCAGCGGACTTAGCCACAGCAATGTCAGCGCTGCACTCTCTCGCCTCACGGCATGCAAGGCTCTCATCATCGATATCAGAGACAATGGCGGGGGCAACGTCACGACGAGCGACCTATTCGCCCGTCACTTCGTCCGTGATGAGCGCGTCGTCGGCTACAGCCGTTACAAGACAGGAGCAGGGCACAACGACTTCTCCGAGCTACAGTCCCTAACCCTCAAGCCTCTCGAGACAGGCACTAAATGGTTTCGCCCAGTCGTCCTACTGACAAACCGCGCCGTCTATAGCGCTGCCAATGACTTTACCCTACGCATGAAGCATAACCCCTTCGTCACCGTCATGGGCGACCGCACAGGCGGAGGAGGAGGACTGCCGATGACTAGCGAGTTGCCTAATGGCTGGTCGCTACGCTACTCCTCGACGCAGACCTTCGACACGGACCTCCAGCACATAGAGCACGGCATCGAGCCACACTACTACGTGTCGCTCAAGCCCGAAGACGTCGCCCGAGGACGTGACACCCTCATCGAGGAGGCTATCACCTACCTGCTCGTCAAGCTAGACTACTATCGCCAGATGAAGGTATGGGAGAAATAACCCGCACGAGATTTTAACCCCATCATACACAAGAAGACCTAACTCCTATGATCAAGGAATTTATCGCAGCCTGCCTCATCACTAGCACCACGCTAGCGGCAGCTCCCTCGCTACCGCTGCGAGGGATCTCATCAGGACAGCTACCAGGTCCTACGGGAAGCGAATGGCAGAGTCCCGAAGCCTACGCACACGGCAAGCTCCAGCCACACGCCAAGTTTTACCCTTTCGGTGCTACGACGCGTGCCCTCAAAGTACTCCCCGAGCACAGTGAATATTACCAGTCCCTCGATGGGCAATGGCGCTTTCACTGGGTTGGGAATCCCGAGGAGCGTCCCGCGGATTTCTACCAGAAAGGCTACAATGACTCCCAGTGGGACGTCGTTACCGTCCCTATGAGCTGGAATGTTTATGGACAGCAGAAGGATGGCACGCTCAAGTATGGCACGCCCATCTATGTCAATCAGCCCGTCATCTTCTGGCACGAGGTCAAGAAGGACGACTGGCGCGGTGGTGTGATGCGTACGCCCCCCGAGACATGGACGACGTTCAAGCACCGCAATGAAGTCGGCTCTTACCGACGCACCTTCACCGTTCCTAAGGAATGGGATGGGCGTGATGTCTTGATCCAGTTCGATGGTGTAGACTCCTTCTTCTACCTCTGGATCAACGGTCACTATGTCGGCTTCAGCAAAAACTCTCGAAACTCTGCCGAGTTTGACATCACACCCTATCTCACTCGAGGAGAGAATACTCTTGCCGTAGAGGTCTATCGCAGTAGCGATGGCTCGTTCCTTGAGTCGCAAGACATGTTTCGCCTGCCGGGGATCTACCGATCGGTAGCCCTCGTCTCCAAGCCCAAGATCCACATCCGAGATCTTCAGATCATCCCCGACGTGGTGCGTGACGGCTCTAGTGGCTCACTCGCTATCGCTACAGACATCACCAGCTCGACCAATGCTCTATCCAAGAGCAAGGGTGTCAAGGGGCTACGCATGGTCTACGAGCTATACAGCCTCCCCACGCTCTACTCTGACGAAGGCGCACAGCTCATCGCCTCTAGCGAGCAGAGCCTTGCTCAGGCTATCGCTCCAGGTCAGTCCATCGACAGCAAAGCAACAATCACCGTCGTCCAGCCACGTCTCTGGAGTGCGGAGGCTCCCTATCGTCACATCCTCGTGGCAAAACTTCTCGATGCCAAGGGGCGCACCATCGACAAGGCATCTACCTACACAGGCTTCCGCAAGGTGGAAGTGCGTGACGTCCCTGCCAGTGAAGACGAATTCGGTCTAGCAGGACGCTACTTCCTCATCAACGGTAAGCCTGTCAAGCTCAAAGGAGTCAATCGTCACGAGACGCACCCCGCAGTGGGTCATGCGATCACCCGTGAGATGATGCACGAGGAGGTCATGCTGATGAAGCGTGCCAACATCAATCACGTGCGCAACTCTCACTACCCTACCCACGAATACTTCTATTACCTAGCTGACAAGTACGGGATCTACCTAGAGGACGAAGCGAACATTGAGAGCCACCAGTATTACTATGGTGAAGAATCCCTCTCGCACGTCCCAGAGTTTGACATCGCCACGACGAACCGCATGCTGGAGATGGTCTACGGACATATCAATCACCCCTCCATCGTCATCTGGTCTCTTGGCAACGAGGCAGGCCCTGGGGTAAACTTCGTCAATTCGTATAACGCGACCAAGAAAGTAGACTCCTCACGCCCCGTTCAGTACGAGCGTAACAACGACATCGTGGACATCGGTAGCAATCAGTATCCCTCTATCCCCTGGGTGCGTGAGGCTGTCAAGGGCGAATACAAGATCAAGTACCCCTTCCATATCTCTGAGTATGCCCACTCTATGGGCAATGCCGTAGGTGGACTGCAAGACTACTGGACAGCGATCGAGTCTACCAACTTCTTCTGTGGAGGTGCTATCTGGGACTGGGTCGATCAAGCTATGTGGCGCTACCTGCCCGACGGGCGTCGTTTCATGGCTTACGGAGGTGACTTCGGCGACTTCCCCAACGATGGCATGTTTGTCATGAACGGTATCCTCTTCGCCGATCGCACGCCCAAGCCCCAGTACTACGAAGTCAAGAAAGTCTACCAGAATGTCGGCATCACAGCGAAGGATATTGAGCTCGGGATCATCAGCATCTTCAACAAGGGCTACCACACCCCTCTCTCTGACTACCGCATCCGCTGGACGCTCTCGGCAGAGGGTATCGCCATCGATAGCGGTGAAGCATTCCTACCTGCCGTCGCTCCCCGCACCTCTAGCACTGTGCGCCTTCCCCTAACCCTCCCCGCTGATGACAGCAAGGAGTATTTCCTCAAGGTAGAGCTCGTCCTCGCCAAGGATATGCCCTGGGCGAAGGAAGGCTACGCACAAGCTGACGAACAGCTACTCGTACGCGAAGCCAAGCTCCGCCCTCTAGCCGTCCAGGCACCCAAGGGAACCAAACTGACCATCAGCGACCAGCGCGGCGAGGCTAAGCCTGCGATCACGATCTCTGGCGAAGGATTCTCAGTAGCGTTTGAACCCAATGAAGGAGGGATTGATCGCCTGATATACGGCGAGAAGGTGATCATCGAGACGGGCAATGGTCCCCGCATAGATGCCTTCCGAGCACCCTGCGACAATGACAATTGGGCTTACCCTGTCTGGGCTAAGCACGGCCTGCACAACCTCCGCCACCGTGCGACCTCTAGTGCTGTCACCCCACAGCGTGATGGATCTGTCGTGGTGAGCTTCACGGTAGAGAGCCAGGCACCCCATGGTGCCGAGTACGAGATGCAGAAGGCTTCGGGTCACTTCTCCATCGTAGAGAAGACTGACCGCCCCTTCGGTCCCGATGACTTCCGCCTCACCTCTACCCAGATGTACACCATCTACCCCGATGGCACTATAGAGGTGCAGACCGCCATCATCAGCAACATGCCCTCGGTAGCCCTCGGACGTCTTGGCTACGGCATGGTGCTCCCTAGTCAATACTCGAATTACAGCTACTACGGTCGTGGTCCTATCAATAACTACAGCGACCGCAAGACCTCACAGTTCGTCGAGCTACACCGTAGCACCGTCGCAGATCAGTTCGTCAATTTCCCCAAGCCTCAGACGATGGGCAACCGCGAGGATGTACGCTGGGTAACGCTCACCGACGCAAGTGGCTCGGGCGTTCTCTTCCAGGCTGGCACTACGATGAGTGCCTCAGCACTCCCTTGGTCAGCTCTCGAGCTGATGAAGGCAGCACATCCCCATGAGCTACCGGCATCTAGTGGCACACACCTACATCTCGATGCTAGTGTCAATGGTCTCGGCGGTAATAGCTGTGGACAGGGTGGACCACTCGCCGAATGCCGTTCCTTCGGTTCAGCTCAGCAATTCGCCTTTGCTATCCGCCCCTTCAGCTCGGGCGTAGTAGAGCGCGTCGCACTTACGGGCAAGATCTCCCCCATCATCGACCGCACGCCCCGTGGTGAGGTATCTATCCTCGGCATGCAGGGACACCGATATGAGTACTCCATCGATGGAGGCAAGTTCGTCCCCTACACCAAGAGCTTCATCCATCGCGATGCCTCGACGATCCGCGTGCGTGACATTGCCGAGCGTACGAATGTCGTGCTACAGACCTTCCCCCGCATCGAGACTGTACCCGTGAAGATCATCTACGCGAGCAGTGAAGATGCTAGCTGGAATCCCGCCACCAACCTCCTCGATGGCGACCCAAACACCATCTGGCACACGATGTACACCGTGACCACTCCTCCACATCCCCACTGGATCGACCTTGATGCTGGTGAGGAACGTATGATCCGTGGCTTCACCTACCTCCCTCGTCAGGATGCCCGCAATGGCAACGTCCTCGACTATACACTCTCGGTGAGTCAAGATGCCAAAACCTGGACAGAAGTCCTCCGTGGAGCATTCCCCGACAACAAGGATCTACAGCGCGTCCTCCTGCCCAAGAGCATCCGCACGCGCTACATCCGTTTCACCGCCCTAAGCGGACACACGGGTACAGAGCATGCCGCAGGTGCTGAGCTAGGCATCATCGCCGACTAACAAAGCCCGCCCTGCTTCCTTTCTTCATAGCCCGAGGGGTTGCCATCGTTCATCCGATGGCAACCCCTCGTCTCAATGCCCCCTGAGGTGAGCGCTTATGCGCCGTACTCGAAGGCAGAGCTGTACACAGCGACGGGCTACTTGCCCCTGGAAATCTCTAGGGCAAGGACACCACGCGCTGGTATATGTAGCGTCTCTCTACCCGTGAAGTCGTACCTGGTACCCGTGAGTACATCTACCATCACCTGGCGCTTGCCCTCTGGGAGAAGCTCCTCGATATAGTCGAGGTCGATGGGTGCAGGCTCGTTGCGACTATTGAGCAGTACCAGCACCTGGGCATCAGAGGACTCTGCGCTACGGCTATAGGCATACACTCCTCCCTGTGGCGTGAGGTGCTTGAGGTTCGGGCTAATCATTAGCTCTGGGCGTGCCTTGCGCCACTCCAGTAGACGCTTAAGGAAGGCGTGTGCCTCCTGTTGCTGGGGCGTGCGCTGGCTGGGATCGAAAAGGTTCGTCCCATCACCTGCCCATCCGCCAGGGAAGTCTGCTCGCAGAGCGCCGTCGCCCCCCTTCTCCTTGTCAGCTGCCATGAGCATCTCTGTGCCATAATAGATCTGAGGGATCCCTCGGGTCGTCATCAGGAAGGTCATCACCTGCTTGAGGCGGTTGAGGTCTGACGCCTGCTCGGGCGTACGAGCCAGGCGAGAGGTATCGTGGTTGTCTACGAAGGTGAGCAGATAGTTGGGGTTGGGATAGACAATGTCCTGGCTGAGATAGTCATATAGGCCGAAGAGCCCTCCTCCCCAGTCGCCCGTAGGCTCATCGAAGGCTTTATTCATCAGCTCCATCAGAGGGAAGTCCATCACGGTAGGGAGCTGTGAGTCGCGGGGTGCAGCAAGCTTGCTCCCACGCTGCCAGTACGACACCAGCACGTTGCTACCTAGCCAGGTCTCGCCCACGATGTTGAAGCGCGGATACTCTCTCAGCACAGCTCGGCACCACTCCGCCATCATATCCCAGTCCGCATAGGGGTGTGTATCCTGGCGAATGCCATTGATACCCGCATACTCGATCCACCAGATACTACTCTGGATGAGGTGCGTTGCCACATGGGGGTTGCGCTGATTGAGGTCGGGCATCACAGAGACGAACCAGCCATCGATAGCCTCACGGAAGGCGCGAGGTGTAGCATAGGGATCGCTCTGCACCACTGTGCGGTACGTGGTCTGGTGGTACTGCCCGTCGTAGTTGAACCACGTCTTGTCAGGCATATCGCGATAGAGATAGTGCTCGATGCCTGTGTGGTTGAAGATCATATCCATCACCACCTTGAGCCCCTTGCCGTGCGCCTTCTCTACCAGACGGCGAAAGTCTTCGTTTGTCCCTAGACGGCGATCTATCTGGAAGTAGTCCGTGATGGCGTAGCCGTGGTAGCTAGCATCGGGCATATCATTCTCCTGCACAGGATTGAGCCATATGGCACTCACCCCGAGATCGCTGATATAGTCTAGGCGCTGCTCTATACCGATGAGGTCGCCACCGTGACGAGCAAAGGAGTCTGAGCGGTCTAGCCCCTGATGGCGCATTCCACGGATGCGGTCATTGGTAGGCATACCATTGGCGAACCTATCGGGCATAATGAGGTACAGCACATCGGAGGGATCGAAGCCTGCAAGATCTCTGCGCCCAGCCTCGCGCTGTCTTAGCTCGTAGGGTAAGCGAAGCGTCTTGCCCCTCTGAGGTCGTAGCTCGATGGTGAAGATCTGAGCGGGTGCCTCTGACAGGTCTAGGTACAGAAGCTGATAGTTGGGATTCTCTGTCTGTACCAGCGAGTCGATGGTGACACCCTTAGCCCCCGAGAGGCTGAGGCTAGACCGACCTATACCTGGGCCGTGGAGGAGTATCTGTAGCTTGGGGTTCTGCATGCCTGCCCACCAGTTTTGTGGGGCAACATGCTCTAGACCCTTGGGTAGAGCCTTCTGTGCCACAAGGGGCATGAGGCTGGTGAGGGCTAGCGTGAGGGCTAAAAGTCTCTTGCGCATGAATAAATTTGTCGTAGTTATATAACATTATACGTCTATGGAACACAAGCCCAGGGCACAATGTTCTTCCTCTCGCCACTGCTATGGCATCGCCAATCTCCGCCTCAGCAGGGGCATAGGACTGCAAACGTAGCCTTGCTCAAGCCCGCACACGGCACACGACGAACACACCCCAAATTGCAAGACTTCTCCGACTTACAGTAAGTCGTCTCGGCGACTTACTGTAAGTCCCGAGGGCGACTTAAGTTGAGTCCCAGTCCTGCTTAAATTAGGCGACCGATAGCCCGCCCCCTATCGGCTTCTACACCTCTAAGGCTCGGGGAGGGCATCCCAGTGGGTATGCCGAATGAACGAGTAGAGGGGATTGGCTGTTTAGGATGTAGATGAATAGATTAATGTATTTCAAGATATGACCTCGAGCCAAGAAGATAATATCCTACATGCCAGTATCCCTTCGGTTTTCGGGCGTTATGCCCTGCCGAGCATCGTCACGATGCTGTTTTTTGGCTTGCAGTCCGTCATTGACGGCTACATCTCTGGTAACTATATCGGAGAATTTGCCTTAGGCGGGACGAATATCGTCACCCCTATATTTAGCCTCCTCATGGTCATCTCGCTCACGGTGGGCATTGGCTGTCAGACGCTAATCGGACATGGCTTCGGCGAAGGCAACACCGACAAGGCACAGACCGCCATGACGACAGGCTTCGTCACCCTCTCTATCCTAGGGACGATCGCTTCCCTACTACTGTGGTTCTTCGCAGGCGAAGCGGTAGTCCTACTCGGTGCTGATGAGGTGCTTAGACCCTATGCGCTAGACTACATGCGGGGCTTTGCTCCCTTTATCCTCCCTATCTCGCTGTGCTTCTATTCGGATCTCATGCTCAAGGCTATGGGGCATCCGCTCTACTCGACGATTATCATGGGGTCGGCTGTGGTGCTGAATATCCTCCTCGGGATATGGTTCGTGGTCTATCTCGAGATGGGCACGTACGGCACAGCCCTCTCTACGGGTATCGCCTTCTCATGTGCGTTCGTTGCTTCGGCAGTCGTATCATTTAGCTCGAGACAAAGGATCTCAATGCTCCGCGGGCGGTTTGATCGGCGTATGCTCACAGGGGCAGTTTTCAACGGTGCCTCGGAGGGGGTGAGCGAGCTAGCCACTGCCATCAGCATGCTCATCATCAATCTTATCGTCGTGGAGCGTCTCGGAGCCAGTGGTATCTCTGCCTACACGACGCTCAACTATATCAACTTCATCGGCGTCCTCCTTTTCTTAGGCATCTCGGACGGACTAATACCCGTGATGAGCTTCATCTTCGGAGCGCGTGACACCAACCGAATGCGGGCAATGCTGCGCTTCACGATGAGCGTGAACGCCATCATCGGGCTGGTGGTCTTCGCTGCGCTCATGCTCTGGGGCGAACATCTGCTGGGACTATTCCTCACAGACCACACCTCGGTGACCTTCGCTCTAGCAGTCACAGGGGTACGCATCTATGCTTTCGTATTCCTATTCAACGGGATCAATATCTTCGTCACGAGCTTCTTCACCGCTATTGGCAATCCCATCGGCTCTATCGTCATCGCCACTCTGCGCGGTCTAGTCTTCCTCGTCATCGGGATGCTCGCGCTCCCGAGACTACTCGGTGACTCGGGGCTCTGGACAGCAATCCCCGTGGCAGAGCTACTTACCCTCATCGTCACGATCTACCTCCTACGGCACAAACTGCGTGAGCTTGGTATCCACCTCCTGCGAAGACAAGAGAACTTGTCCGTCTAGAGATCAAACTGTCCCTCTATAGATATTTATACCCTAGACCACTAGGATTATTAGAATATATTTGCTAATTTTGTGGAGAAGTGTTATAAGACGTGTGCAGGCTTCACGCCTACCACCACATCCTTCACGAACAGTACTCCACCTATGTAAACAATAGTACAAGATGAAAAGAATGACTCTGGCACTGAGTGCCGCTCTACTCCTCGGCACCGCCATCAAGGCACAGGCACAGGTAAGCGATGTGAGCTTCACCGTGTCACCGCTGGCGGGTTATACCGTGTGGGACAAGAATCTTAACCTTGGCGATGCGCCTTACTATGGAGTGCGCGCAGGCTTCGGATTCGGTCCACTCTTCGAGATCCGTGCTTCGTATGAGCGTAGCTTTGACCTCAAAGGCAAGCTCGAGAGCTCTAGCTGGAATGTGCTCAACAACCTTGCAGGCAACCTCGAGAACTCTAACGTAGACATCGAACGCTTCGGCGGAGAACTCAAGCTCAACCTCTGGAGCAACACCATTCTCACCCCTTATCTGACAGCTGGCGCAGGTCTTATTAAGTTCAAGTACCCTGATGCTACTACCCCCACCGGCGACAAGCTTCGCGAGGAGCAGCTCTATGGAGCACTCGGGGCAGGGCTCAAGATCAATCTCTCCCGCCGTGTAGCACTCGCACTCGAGGCGAAGAATCATATCTTCAACGTCGATGCGGGCAACTACTACCTCGCTCCCACAGCAGGCTCAGACAAAACCCTCCTCAACTGGGGTGGCGCTGCCTCACTAGACATTTACCTCGGAGGCTCACGCTATGCGAGCGATGCCGTGACACGTGCTTATCGCGACATGTTCTCAGACGGCTTCCGCGGGCTCAAGTTCGTTATCGAGCCTAGCGTAGCATACTTTGACTTCCACAAGGACTCTCGTTTCCGCGACACGTGGCTTCTCGGAGGATCGGTCGGCGTAGACCTAAGTTCTACGGTCGGCGTACGTGGTTTCTACTACCACTCGACCAAGGATGCTGGCAAGCTAGACTTCAACTTCGGTGACGACATCAAGATCTATGGGGGTAACCTCATCACCCGCCTCAACGTAGGACGTGGCGTAACGCCATACCTAACCCTCGGTGGCGGTTATATGAACGTGAACAACAACTACATCGACACCAACGGACAAACGCAAACGACCGACAGCGGTCTCTTTGCCATGGGTGGCGGTGGTCTTGAGATCCCCCTACACCGTACGGTAGCCCTCTTCGGTCAGGCAAACGTTATGCTCACCGAGCAAGAGAATCCCGACATAGCTGCCGTTACCTCACCCTCCGCCGTCAATGTAAATTGGCTCTTCCAGACGGGTGTACGATTCAACATTGGCAAGAAGAGTCGCTCCGGCGAACGCCTCTACCGTGACTATGCCTCACGCCAAGTGATGAACGAACGTGAAGCACGCCTTGACGAGATCAACGAACTGCGCGCTACCTACGACGAGCAGATCAACCAGCTCAATAGCGAACTCGTCCTTGCAGCACGCCAGCTCGATACCATGCGTGTCGCTCAGCTCGCCAACGAACGCCGTCGTGTAGACGAAGAGCGCAATCGTCTCGAAGTAGAGCGTATCATCGTCCAGGAAGTACCCACCCCTCCAGCAGTAGCACCTATAGCTCCAGCTCTCGCATCTCCTGCTACGGTGGTCATGAGTGAAAGTCAGCTCGAGCGTATCGTCTCTCGCGTCCTCTCTGCCACGAAGGGTGGCACACAGACCAGCGAGCTAGGTAAGCTCAGCGATCTCGACAAGATCCTTCTCATCGGCGCCATGCGTAGCGGTCAGCTTCAGCCTGCGCTTCAGAGCCAGTTCTCAGCTCCTGTCCAGCAGGTGACAGCTCCTACAGTCACCACGACGACGGATAGCCGTCTCGACGCTCTCCTACAGAAGATCGAGAGCCTCGAGACACGCCTAGACAAGAAGATCGAGGACAGCCATACTCAGCTCATGCAGCAGCAACTGCAGAGCCAGCAGCAGCTCCAGTATCAACTTCAGTCTGGCATGCCTGTAACTACTCAGCAGTTCATCACGACACCCACCCAGGACGTACGCACTGAGAATAGCGACATCTACGTACATCAGCTAAGTGACAACGGGCGCAAGGTAGAGACGATCAAGTACTCTGCCGACGAACCCTATCTCACGCTCCGCGCTATCAACCCCTATCTCGGGCTAAGCTTCGGAGATGCTACGACGCCTATCATCGGTGCACGTGGACACTTCCAGATGGGCAAGTCACGCTTCGACCTCGCACCTGAGCTCTTCTATGCCTTCGGCAACGGCTACGGTCTTGGTGCCAATATCGTGTACAACTTCAAGTCACTCGAGAAGCTTGCCCTCACGCCTTACCTCGGTGCTGGTCTCGGCTACTCACGCATCGACAGCACGGGACGCTTCGGCTTCACGGGTCTCGTAGGCGTTAGCCTGGACAATGTCCTTGGCGGTCGCTTCTTCGTGGACTACAGTCTACGCCCTGCCCTTCGCAATCATCAGATCGCTGCTGGCTATTCGATTCGCTTCTAGCCTAAGCATTCGATCCCACCTATCGTGTTTTAGGTATGAACAAGATTTTCATGATATGCGTCTCCCTCCTCTGTGCTACGGCTTCGCTTGTAGCACAGAGCGGGGCAACGCCCAGGGCTCTAGAGTTTGAGCGAGCTGACAGCCTCATCATCGTCAACGAAGACGAACTCGTGGCAAGCCTCATCCGCCTAGTCAATGAGCAGGAGCAGTCTACTACCTCCTCACTTGGCTCGACTGAGGAGCTACTACGCCTACAGCTACTCTTCAACCTCTTCGCCCCACAGACGACTACCCCACAGCAGGCATTCATTCAGCCCAGTGCTGCGCCAGCTGTGATCACGCCCGACATCAACCTCCAGCAGCCCAATCCACAATACGAGGCACGTCTAGCGCGTATCGAGACACTCCTGCTTCAGCTCATGCAGGGACAGCGTGTAGCTCAACCCCTACAGCTCGCCCAGCCTCTACAGCAGAGCCTCGTGCCAGCACCATCCTCCACGACCACCCGCACTCAGCCTGTCGAGATCATCGTCCCCGACCAGAGCGGTATCAGTGATGCACGTCTCGAGGCGCTTGAGCGCCGTCTAGACGCCCTCCGTGCAGAGCAACAGATGCCCGTGGTGCAGGAGGCTGCGCCCAACGTAATGCTCGTAAGCCCCATCGTCTCACCACGATCAGAGGCGAAGGTCATCACAGATACAGTGCGTATCAGCACGACAGACATCGTGACGATGCCTGTAGACTTCAAGCGTTCGGTGTACTTCCGAGTAGGAGACTACAGCCTGGATGCTGGTGCACGCGCTACCCTGCAGGAGGTCGCTAGCTTCCTCTATCAGTATCCCGATGTCAAGGTACAGATCTCTGGCTTCGCTTCGCCCGATGGCAATGCCCAGCGCAATGAGCTACTGGCTCAGCGTCGTCGCACAGCTGTCGCGCTGTACCTAGAGACCGAAGGCGTAGCACGCTCACGCTTCGTATCTGATGGAGCCCAAATAGACAAGTCGACTAGCGGGGCACAGCTTGCCCGACGCGTGGACATCACGCTCATCCGCTAGCGCGAGCCTGTTGTCTATTCTGCCGAGCGCAGTAGTTCCTTCGCCTAGCGAAGAGCTACTGCGCTCTCTGTATTCAGACAGAGAGTACTAATCTACGCTCCCGGCAATCCTCCTCAGCGCGATCCCTGCACATCGCCCCTCCCATACTATTTACACTCCGAAGGGACTTACCTTATATCGCGGAGGGGACTTACAGTAAGTCGTCCTCGGGACTTACCCTAAGTCGCCTCGACGACTTACTCTAAGTCCCAGATGGGGTCAAATGACACGAGACAGTTCAACTCTACCACGGCGGAATCTCCCGAAGCAAGCAGATCGTGTAGTCCAATAAATATTTCGACACATCCGGCGCACCCTATCTACCGCACCCCATCTAGAGCACAACAGACTATCTATCAAAGCCTATCGATTCACACCCGCCCTATCACCTGCCTATCACGACACAAGCACCCACCTCGCAGGAATAAGAAATCTTGCGCGAGGTATTGCAGGATTCAAAAATAGTCGTACCTTTGCAGTGTCAAAATGAGACAGCAACCTACTACGGGCCCATAGCTCAGCTGGTTTAGAGCATCTGTCTTACAAACAGAGGGTCATAGGTTCGAATCCTATTGGGCCCACCACTGTAGAGCCGACTCATCGCGACGATCCTTATTAGGGCCCATAGCTCAGCTGGTTTAGAGCATCTGTCTTACAAACAGAGGGTCATAGGTTCGAATCCTATTGGGCCCACTACACTAAGGGGTGATACTTTCGAGAGTATCACCCCTTATTTTTCTATACCCATGCTTGTATCAGAGGAATTACTATATTTGTGGCATAGTTACTCTGATTGTTTTTACAATATGACACGTTTGAACAGCTTTTTTGCGTGTGCCGTAGGAAGTATGCTCTGCCTAGGGCTTTCTTCTTGTGGTGACAACTCGTTGATTGACCGAGACATCAATCTTCGCACCAGTACATCGTCACAGTGGGCATTACCTCTGGCTACAGCCAACGCCAGCATTGCTGAGATCCTCTACGGCAACAAAGTGGCAGACGGTGTGCTCATCACCCAAGGAGATTCACTCATCCTGCGCCTTGAGTATCAGGACCTCCTAGACATCCCTTCGCTCGAGGCATTACTGCCGACGAAGGATATCTCAGCCAGTGAGAGCGGACGTGTCCCAGATGAGGGATTTCCGATGAGCCTAACCATCCCTGCAGGTGCCGTAGCACAACTCGCCAACCTCTTCCCCACGAGTGAAGAAGCGATCAAGATCGAGTTTCCCGACGAGATCAAAAGCATCAGCGAGCTTAAGCTCAGTCTCTCGCTTGCGCTCAGCATCACCAGCAGTCCCATCAGTGCCGATATCTCGATCACCTTCCCCACGCTCGCCAACGCAGAAGGCAAGACTTACGAGATCAAAAGCAGCGTCACAGCAGGCAAACCTAGCAAGATCGAGATCCCCTCTGGCATCCTACGGCTAACCACCCCCAGCGAAGGCAACCAACTCACCCTCCCCTATCGCATAACGGTAAAGCCCACGGCGACCTCTGCCGTTAGCATCACACAGGGCGGTGGCATCAGCTACACGCTAGCTGTGCGCGACATCGTCCTGGAGAGATTCTCTGGGCAGATCTCTGAGATCGTCTCCGACATCAAGGGGCAAGAAGACAAATGGGACTTCTCCGTGTGGAAAGATCTGCAGGGCATCACCTTCCAGGGCGGAAAGCTTTCCTTCATAGCCCATGCATCCAATATGCTCGGCAAGGTCTCTTTCGCACCCAATGCGCACTTCCTGGACGGGAAGACCGAGCTCAGCTCCTGGAGTGGAGAGCGCAAGACACTTGCCATAGACGCCCCCTTAGGCACCGGCACCACCAGCGTAGACTACCATTCGGACGAACTGCAGAAGCTCCTCTCGAGCATCCAGGGGCGTGGCATACGCTTCTCGGGAGATGTGACATTCGGAGGCGGCTCACCCATCACCCTCGACCGCACCTCAAGCCTCTCCGTAGACCTAAACCTGGAGCAGCCTCTAGTATTTGCGCTCGCGGGGATGAATATCGAGATTCCCTTCACGACGCCCTCACTAGAGCGATTCGGCAACGTAGAGGACTCATTCGAGCAGGTAGACCTCATCCTCAAGTCTAGCTCGACCGCACCCTTGACCCTCGAGTGCAAATCTATCGACGTCCTCGGTGCCGATGGGAAGCTCCTTAATGAGGAGGCTTCCATCCCCTTCACAGGCAAACTTCTAGGAGATCAAGATAGCGCAAGCGAGATTCGCCTCACCCTGTCGAAGGCACAGCTCGCTCTCCTCAAGCGTGCCAAGAGCCTATCTATCCGTGCAAGTATCAGCACCACGAGCGACAAGCCGACCCAGCTTCTCTCAAGCCACCGCATCTGCCTACAGCTCTCCACTGCGCTCAACGCCATCAACCCCTAATCAGAGGCTACTCCGATGAATCAGATTACATCTACCGCACTCGCTCTACTCTGCGCAAGTGCCTTCTCCTGTAGCACCCTCACGGCACAGGATACCAACATTAGCCTCATTCACTCGCACGCCGACTGGGCGCGCATCGAGACTAACCCCGCCTACATCCCCACGACAGCTAAGTCTGTCCTCTCGTTACCACTCTTCTCGGGAGGTTCGTTCTCGCTACAGTCTCCCGCATCGATATCAGACATTGTCACCAAGGGGGCGACGTCCAATACGATCTATCTCGACAAAGCTCTGCGAGAGATCGGTGGTTCGCCTCTCAAGAGCAACATGTATATCAACCTGCTCGGCGCTGGGACATTGCAAAACGATGCCTTCTTCACCCTGCAAGCCGGTATCCATAGCGACATGAATATCCTCGTCGATCGCGCGCTCTCGGACTTTCTCGCTCGAGGCAATATGGGAAGCCTGGGCACCGAGGTCAAGACCCAAGGGATCGCCGTCGATGCACAGTCGTATATTCAGATCGCCCTGGGCTACGCTCAGAGATTGATGGGAGGCAAGATCAATTTCGGTCTACGTATCAAGGCACTCAGTGGGCTCACCTCTAGCAAGACCCTAGACAGCCGTCTCGACATCTACACTTCGCCTGGAGCTGACAGAGCAGTGATCAACTCCCTTCAGCGCGTAGCCTTCACCGCCCCCATCGTTATCCCCAGAGATGGAGAGGGCGTACTGCACCTCGGCAGTGTGGCGTATGATAGCCAGAGGCTTCCCTCGGCATTTGAAAACTCCGGCTGGGGACTTGACCTTGGCATAGACGTTCAGATTAGCGAACGCCTTCGCCTAGGTGCTTCACTCACCGACCTAGGATATATCGACTGGAAGGGTAGCACACAGACCTTGACCAGCGACCTAACGGGAGATAATGCCGTCGTGTATGATGGCTACGACTTCACCCCCGATATCACGGGCAATAGTGGCGGTAGCAAAAACAATCTCGAAGCCCTAAGCAAGCAGATCGAGAAGAGCCTACAGCTAGGAGGCGAGACCTCGTACCGCACACACCTCCCCACGCATCTCCGCCTGATCGCTAGCTATCAAGCGATGTCATGGCTGTCGGTAAGTGGGGTCGTGTCTGGGCGCTCACTCTTCGGCAAGACCTATATGCAGTACGCCCTCGTGGGACATGCACAGCCCACACGAGGTCTAGGAGCCTCTGCCAGCATCAGCACAGACCAGGGGACAGGCACGAGCCTAGGTGCAGCCCTCGTGCTCGGACACTCGATACAGCTCGTACTCGCAGCCGACGTCATGATGCTCTCGAGCTACACCTCTGCCACCAACGCCGCCTTCCGTGGCGGGATCAACTTCCGCTTCTAAAGCTTATCCCTTCGGACGTAGAGCAGAGCTTATCTAATAGCTCTCTCTTCATCCGAAGGGGATAAAACCCGCGGGGCAGTTAGGATCGATCCTAACTGCCCCGCGTTCGTTTTGATTAGCTTGATGTAATCGCCGAAGGGAAATTACTTCACGCGAGCACGACCATATACGGCGAGTGCACCGAGTTCCTCTTCGATACGGAGGAGCTGGTTGTACTTAGCCATGCGGTCCGTACGGCTGAGCGAACCAGTCTTGATCTGACCAGAGTTCGTAGCCACTGCGATGTCAGCGATCGTAGCATCCTCAGTCTCACCAGAGCGGTGGCTCGTTACGCTCGTGTAGCCGTGGCGATGAGCCATCTCAATAGCATCGAGCGTTTCGGTGAGCGTACCGATCTGATTTACCTTGATGAGGATAGAGTTAGCGCAATCCTCTGCGATACCGCGACGGAGATACTCTACGTTCGTCACGAAGAGGTCGTCACCCACGAGCTGGATCTTCTTGCCGAGGCGAGCGGTAAGCTTAGCCCAACCTTCCCAGTCGTTTTCGCCCATACCGTCTTCGATAGAGTCGATAGGATACTTCTCTACGAGGCTAGCGAGGAAGTCTACCTGCTCGTCGATAGAGAGCTTCTTGCCGTTAGCACCTTCGAACTTGCTGTAGTCGTAGATACCATCCTTGAAGAATTCGCTAGCAGCGCAGTCCATAGCGATCGTGATGTCCTGACCTGGTACATAGCCAGCGTTCTTGACAGCCTGGAGGATAGACTCGATAGCATCTTCCGTACCATTCAGTACAGGAGCGAAACCACCTTCATCACCTACTGCAGTGCTGAGACCACGACCCTTGAGCACTGCCTTGAGCGCGTGGAATACTTCAGCACCCATGCGGAGAGCTTCACGGAAGCTCTTAGCACCTACTGGGCGGATCATGAACTCCTGGAATGCAATAGGAGCATCAGAGTGGCTACCACCGTTGATGATGTTCATCATAGGCACGGGGAGCGTGTAGGTATTCGTACCGCCGATATAGCGATAGAGAGGAAGACCTACGTACTCAGCACCAGCCTTAGCTACAGCGAGAGATACGCCGAGGATAGCGTTAGCACCGAGCTTGCTCTTGGTCTTAGTACCGTCGAGCTCGATCATCTTGAGGTCGATCTCGCGCTGAGCGAGTGCGCTCATACCATAGAGTGCAGGAGCGATCACCTCGTTGATGTTCTCTACAGCCTTGAGTACGCCCTTACCGAGGTAGCGACCCTTGTCACCGTCACGAAGCTCAAGCGCTTCGTTCTCACCTGTAGAAGCACCGCTGGGCACAGCAGCACGACCGATGATACCACAAGCGAGGTGCACGTCCACCTCCACGGTAGGATTACCGCGAGAGTCGAGGATTTCTCGACCTACAATCTTTACAATGTGCATAGTTGTCTTATGAATGAATCTTTGTAATTGATAATTCGACCACAAAGGTACGAAAAATATTAACGCTAGAATTATATAATCTTCCACATCTACCCGCCCAGCATGCCCCATCCCCCGTCCTTTCACTCCCGCGACTGACATTCTACTCATGAGACCCAGCGCAGGAGGTCTTCCCGCCTCCCATGCGACAAAATTTTGTCCCCTCGCATCTCCCCAAGTATTCCACTTATTCTCAATGCACTATCACCCTCTCGAAAGCCAGCAGACGCACCCGAATGGAAAATATTTCAGCCCACTGTTTGGTAATTCGGGAAAAGTATCTACCTTTGCAGTGCAAAAGCGAGAAGCGAATGCGTTCTCAGGAAGTGTGGGTGAGTGGCTGAAACCAGCAGTTTGCTAAACTGCCGTACGGGTAACCGTACCACGAGTTCGAATCTCGTCGCTTCCGCTAAAGCAAAGCAAGGTACCATAGCTCAGTTGGTAGAGCAACGGACTGAAAATCCGTGTGTCCCAGGTTCGAATCCCGGTGGTACCACAGCGATCCGATCATCCTCACCGATGGTCGGATATTTTTTTGCCCTTCCGGATAAGGCGCACCCCTCCCTTCTGAAACATCACGCAGTCCCAGCACCGTGAGCGAAGCTGTGAAATCTTCGTACCTTTGGATGATTCTGATCAAGAACATCCAGCGACACCAAACAAACGGTGAAAGCATCCCATGAGACAAGAAATCAGCGAAATATTAGCTCAGATACAGCAGATCGAGCATGGCTATCGGCATATCTATGACGCTGCGGAGAAGATTATAGCTAGCCACGAGGCTAAGGAATGCCAGGCGCTAGCTATTCGGCTATTTGAGCACGGGGCTTATCAAGTGCGCATGCTGGCGGTCGCTATCCTCGGACGCTCGGCAAGGATGGATATTTGCGCACTTGACTTCCTCAAAGCACGGGTAAGTCTCGACGACAATTGGCGCGTTCAGGAGATGCTCGCCAAGGCTTTTGACGAAGTTTGTCATACTCGAGGCTATGCAGAGTCGTTGCCACTTATCAGGGAATGGCTCGGAAGCTCCCACCCCAACACAATCCGTGCAGTCATCGAAGGTCTGCGCGTATGGACAAGTCGCCCATTTTTCGCACAGTACCCAGCTATTGCCATTGAATTGATCAGCGCGCACAAGGCACACGAGAGTGAATACCTAAGGCGATCCGTAGGCAATGCCCTCAAAGATATTGCCAAGAAACATACGACACTCGTACTCCAGGAGCTCAGTCGCTGGGATCTCTCCGATCCCAAAGTGGCATTCACCCACAGACTCGCCACGAAGCATATCCAAAATTCCATCTAACCTGCCACCCTTACAAAAAGCCTCAAAAACAATCCTCCGAGGGCGATAGGACTGTCCTCAGAAAATGGTGGATGTTTTTGCCCAAAATGGTGGATGTTTTTCGTGAAAAACATCGATGTTTTTTGAGGAAAAGATCGATGTTTTTGGGCAAAAAGTTCTATCATTTTTTGAGGGTTGTGGGAGGTATTGAGGGAGAGGGTGTTAGCTTTCGAGGCAGGAGGGCGGAGCAGGGTCAAGGGCGAGAGCCAGCGGATGTATCGAAGCGCAGGAGCGAGGACACCCGAGCACTGCGTGCTGAGATATCCTCGCTCCTGCATATGGGCGGATCGTTCTTCTAATATAGTGGAGGGTTAGCCTGATATCGCGGCGGATGGTTATCCTGATATAGTGCGGGGAGGCGGGAGGTGCTAGAAAGGGTAGCCGATGGCGAGGTGATACCCTAGACCAGAGCTGAAGGTCGGAATATTGTACCAGCCCTTTCGTTCGGTCTCGTAGGGCAGGTGCAAGCCTAGGCCGACGTCGAAGCGCACAACCAAATAACCCATATCATAGCGCAAACCAGCCCCCGTGCCGACTGCGATCTGGTCCAGGAAGCGACCGAGCGAACCGATTTCGCCCAGCGATGCACCAGGACGGTCGGGATCAGCACGTAGCAACCATATATTCCCCGCGTCAAGGAATACCGCCCCCTCGATGCTTCCCGTAAGCTTCATACGCCATTCGGCATTCATCTCCAGCTTCGATTCGCCTACGTGATCCATGAAGGTGTAGGCGGTTTCGCTCGTACTACGGAATGATCCAGGTCCGAGGCTTCGTATCGTGAAGGCGCGAATGCTATTGGCTCCACCGATGGAGAACTGCTCCATGTAGGGCGCACGCTCCATATTGCCATAGCTATATATAGCCCCCATGCCCAGACGTAGGGCAAGGCTCTGACGACGGTCTAGCGCGTGGGTATAACGCACCTCCCCGTATGCCTTGACGAACTGAGCGAATGGCACACCTAGGATCTGATCCGTGTCAGAGAATTTGCTCCCGCCGAGGAGCATGAACCCACCCTTGATGAGGTTGCCCGCTTCGCTTAAGCTAAGACGTGTCCAGAGGCGGTGCCTTTTGCCTTCGCCTCGGCGCGTATCCCAGGTATAGGTATAGCTCGTCTGTGGGATGAGCTGGCTCGCAAGGCTTAGGGCAAGGCTCGGATTTTCTACAAGGATCCTGTCAAAGGCTTCGGTGGTATTGCTCAGCTGGTTGTAACTAAACGACAGGGGGACGATGCTATGCGTGTGACCCGTCCTAGGCGTGAAGTCATATCCAGCCGAGAGGGTGATGGCATTGAGGGCATAGTAACCCGCACGATTCATACGCTGACCCGAGAGCTTGAGGGTCGTGGTCGTCGGGAAGTCGTAGTACGCATTGAGCCGTCCAGGGATAAGAAGCGTCGGGAAGGTTAGGCTTGCGTCGAGCGTGAGGTAATAACTATTGAGCGAGATCGAATAGTCGCGAAAAGGATTCGTCCCCACCTGCCATTCGTAAGACCCTGCCGCACTGATGGAGAATGTTTCGCCCCCACCGAATAGGTTGCGACGCGAGAGCGAAGCATTAAGCCCAGGACCGATGAAGTCCGTACTCTTGCGCAGGAAGCGTGTGCCGAGGCTCACGTCCCAAGGCTTATCTCGACGCATGAGGATGGTCATATCGACGATACCCGCCGAGTCGGGCGCAAGGGTGTCGGCACGCCGAGCATACTGCACCTCCAGCCCCGTGAACGTCCCAATGCTCGCGAGGCTACGCATCGTCAGATCTTCCTGAGCAGCGCGGTACAGGCTGTCGGGACGTAGACGAATGCGCTGGTCAAGCACCCGAGGGCAAATAGACAGCTCATCCGAATAGTGCGCCACGACCCCATCACTGAGCTGAAGGCTCTCAGTCCCCAGGCTCTGCGTCTGGTTCTCAGCATCGAGCATGCGCACACGAACCTCACCGATACGCCACTGGCGTAGGACATCTTCGCTGATATTATCCGAGAGACGGGTGCGTAGCTGAACGGCACCAGGAGTAACCAGTGTGTCCGCCTCGTACTGGACATATTCGGGAGAGAAGTAGAGATAGCCGTTCTCTCGTAGATAATTGGAGACGGCAGTACGGTCTTCGCTTAGCGTCGCGAGGGCAAAAGGCTTCCCACGCTGTAGGACGCTGTACCGCGCATGGTCTAATGCGTGGTCGGGCGTGATGTAGAGACGAGGCAGATACTCCACGCTATCGATGAGATACAATTCGCCCAAATCAACTTCGTAGGCTAGGCGCGCCCGCAACGAATCCTTCCCATAGGGCAAGACTTCGCTCCGAACGGATGCCCCGAGATAACCCTGCTCGGCAAGCAACCGCTCTGCCACGCGAGCGCGTAGCACAGGGCTGACATCACGTACCCAGACGGGCTTCTTGCCCCTGCGATGAAGCCAACGCTCCAGCCACGATCCCTCTGCAGAATATGTGAGATACAGCCAGGGGCGATAGAGGGGCAAGGGCAAACGCAGGGACGAACTCCCCATCAGAGAGTTATTCGGCGCATATTGTAGCTGTGCCTCAGCCAGCGCGATAGCATTCTGAGCGTGCGCACTGCGCTTGTCACCAGTGATCCGAATATCCTTGATCCCAGTGTACAGCACGTCTTCGGGTCCTTGATACTTCGCGATCGAGCAAGCGCCCAGCACGAAGAGGACAGCGACAGCCAGCAAGCTTCGCCAGAACATACGATAGCTATGTCTATGTTTCATCATTTTCGTCATATCAATTAGGATCGGGAGTGCTATCCATGTTGAGTCCATGTAAATTCGCAGTGAGCAGATTCTGAGATATAGACCTGTAATTCAACTTGTAACCGAGCTACAGCAGAGATTAGAAACAACTCAAACGGTGTCCAACCCATGTAATTTTTCACTCCGTTACATCTCTTACACACGCTCCCAGCGACGGCTATCGGCATCGTAGCGAATAAATCCCTTAAGTCTTAGCTTACGAAGCAAATTATCTAATTTCGTAGCTTTCTGAATGTCGGTCATTGTCTGTGGCAAGTGGGGAGTCACAAGCGCAAGTAAAGCCGTCTTCTCCACCGAACCAAATGTGTCCAGATGCTTCATGATCCACTCGGTATATAAATCGCCCCCCAAGCCACGGCGCTTACTATACTCAACTTGAAGGTCCGTATCATTTGTCTGGCGCGAGAGTTGGGATGACAAATAAAAGTGTGGCTTGCGCCCCTCGATCCATCCTCTCCGTTTCAAGTACTTGACTTCCTCGTCAGAGAGTGTTTTACGCTTCTGTACCTTATCGAGGAGCCATACCTCCGAGAGGGACATATCAGCATTATTAAGAAGCAAGCTCGCGAAAGTCTCATCAAGCACTCGACCGATCAAAGTAACCTCCACACGCCCTTCGCTTAGGTCGTACTCCGGCATAGGAAATACACGCTCCCTCTGTCGCTGAAACATTTTAAGGATACCTCCACCCTCTGTATCAATCATATTCACATTGCGCATGGCATCGACCAAAGTCTTGTTTCTGTAATAGTCTGGTGGAGCATTATTCGTCAAGACGCTCTCGACAGTCCCTGGCAGGAATGTTCCAGCATTAGAGAACGTAATACTCTCATCCTCTATCTCGACGACATTGATACGTCGGCGAGCTTGGTAATCTTGATGTGCAATACAGTTGTTGAGTGCCTCACGAATGCTGAATGCAGCATAGCGCATCATATCGTCTGGGAAAAGTGTCCCTGGGCGAAGGACGCTATACTTAGCATTACGAATCTTACTGTACAATCTATCTGGAACGAGGATGAATAGAATTTCAAAGAGCTCATCATCTCTGCGCTCATTCCCAGCTGTCCTAAGCGTCCAATGAATCTTCGGATCACAACCAGTAAGAAGGCTAACACTCTCCGCAGAGCCCAACAAGAGAAGAGTGGTACGTGTGATCTGCCCCCGACGAGTCAGCAGAGTCTTATTGAGGAAGGTCAAGTCATCCCAGCTATCATATCCCTCAGGAGCAATCCCTCCACGAGACTTGAGATAGCCTTCACGCGCTTTCTTGATAGCCTCTGGGTCAAGATCCTCTAGAGAGGCTTGCTCCACGACCTCACCGCTCCAATCTTCATTACTCCGCTGTTCGCTTAGGATAGTCATCAGACGGCTCTCGCTAATAGGCTCTAGACTACTCTCCACACGCATCCAGGCTCTATGATGAGCATAGACTGGCTGACGAAATGAATGCCGTGGGATATGAATAACAATCACACGTCGAGCAGTATCTTCTGCCGTCAGCACCTCTACCTTGAGACCCTCTGTAGGCAGATTAGCGGTCTTGTTGCGAATCATCATCGTGAGTTGCTCAGCTGTATAAGGTACACGAGGCAGCAACTCCTAGGACACGAGCCGACCCATCCTCTACACCTAATACCATCGCCCCACCATTCATGTTCGAGATTGCCGATATATAGGAGACAATATCCTCCCCCTCTCGCCCTGATACGACGTGGCGAAAGTCACTAATCTCATTATATGCTTTCCACTCGTAAGCCTCCCCCTCGCTAGGGGATGAGCTTCGAATGAAGTTTTGTAGTATCTGCTCTGTCATTTTTTGTCTGTATCAATCAGTAACTCAAGATAGATTTCCTCCTAATACCGTTTCCCCTTTTCCGTAGAGGCGGGGATAGAGTCGGGAGCGGAGAGGAAGGTCGGCAGGCTCCAGAGCTGAGTTGCGGAGCTGTCGGCAGGCAGGGTGATGCCATCGGCGAGAGGATTCGCACGACGGCGACGGCGGAAGTCGAAAATATCCGTCAGCCTCTGGAGCTTGCGACGGATGCTGTAGCCGATACCCGTCTCTGTGTATTCGCCCTCGAGGACGTTGTCCGTGATGAGGCTGTGGTAGATCTGGGCATAATGCTCGCCCGCCTGGTCGATTTGGTACTCGAGAGAGACGTTGTCGATGAGGCTCTTGTCGCGCGAGGCGTTGGTATTGCCCGTCTGGATCTTACCGCCGATGAGGATACGGATGCGGTCGTTGTAGAAGCGACGGCTGAAGCTATAGGTATAGTTCGTGTACGCCCCCGAGCCTTCGTTTCCGCTCTCCATCCCGAGACTAATATCTGTACCCTGGAGGAGTGAACCTGCCACAGAATTGATCTGACTCTGCAGGAGACTCGTGAGAGCTCCATCGAAGTTGCCCCCACCTGCGGCGAGGTATGTACCTGTCGCTAGTAGACCGATAGCCTGCTTGCCTCGCTCCTCGGCAGTCATCATCGCGATGCTGTTTTGCACGGAGAGATTCTCGGGTGCGGCTAGGTCGAAGGAGAGATTGATCTTCTCAATATAGTCCTCCAGTTTAATGCTCACAGTGAAGGGGGTCTTCGCTCCATTCTCCCCGACCGCCGCGCGGACCTGCTGTGAAGCCACGAGATGGACATAGGGATTGGACACCTTACCTTCGAAGCGTACATACCCGCTCGGGTCAATCGTGAAGAGCTTGCCTCCGACGACGGGCATCGTGTAGTGCATCGTACCTCCGCCCGACATCTCGTATCGCCCGACAAGGCTCATCTCTCCGAAAGGTGGGTAGCGGAGCTGCATCGTGCCACCGCCCTGCATCCGCACATAGTCGCGCCCATCGGCTGTCAGGTCTACCCCGAAGCGTACCGAAGGCTCTAGCTGTAGCGAGACATTCATGTCCATACCGCCCAGCTCTGCCTCCACTACGGGGCGAGCCGTGAAGAGTGTATCGGCAAAGTCCACGAACGACACCAGCCCTGCGTGGTGGTCTGTCGCATCCAGACCGCCCTCACGCATCACATAGGTACAATTCGTCCCGCCGAGGATCCCAAGGCGTCCCCGCATCTTAAGGGCATTGAGCTTGCCCGTGAGGTCAAGATTGGCAGAGGCAATGAGACGACCATAGACCAGCTGGCTCTCGGAGCGAAGATTGCGCTGGTCAAAGAGGGTGATCTCCTCCGCCTGGACTTTGAGAGAAGCCTCCATCGCCCGAGGGCCTAGAGCCTCTATACGACCGTCAATATATATTGGGTCCGCGCCATCGGCTGAGGAGTACACGGCATAGCGATTGAAGTGCAGAGCCGTCCCGCTCATCCGTAGCGCAGCTGTATCGAGGCGCAGGGTCGTGGCATAGTCGCGTAGCTCTACTGTCGTCGTGTCTGCCCTCAGCTCCCCGACAAGGCGCGGATCAGAGAGCGAACCCGAGAGAGCGAGCTGTCCGCTAGCCGTACCACCTAGATAAGTCGCATACTGCGAGACGAAGGGATTGGCGATCTCCAGCGGGAAACGAGACATCCTGAGTGAGCCACTGAGCGGAGACTCCTTATCTCTGGGCTGATAGATCCCATCGATAGAGAGGGCAGGTAGACCCTTGTAGCTAACCTCGGCAGTGATATAATGCGAGTCATCATTGCGCGGTTCGTAGAAGAGTGCCGTGGCGAAGTGTCCCAGCGCCTTATCCTCGTAGCGAAACTCCTGCACGGACAGGTCGCCCGTGATGACAGGTTGCTCGCCTATACCGCCCATTCGGCTATAGCGAATATCACTATTCAATATCCCCGACACGTCGGGCAAGCCCAGCGCACGAAAATCCTCCAGCCTTAGTCTACGTACCACCAGCACGCCATCTTGCCCCGTTCCCTCTAGGTCATTTGCCTCGAGAGCTAGGCTTGTTCCCTCACGACCCGAGAGCATAAGGCTGGCACCTGCCAGGTAGCGGAGCTTGTCCAGCTCTATGTAGTTGTCGGGGCTAACCCCTAGGCGTTCGTAGGCGAGAGTCAGCGACTCCTCGGGCAGAGAGATGCGGTAGTGTGATCCATCCCACTGCGCCTGTAGAGCTGCGTGATGCTCTGTACGGCCTGCCCCATCGAGCATATCGAGGTCTAGGCGTGCCTGCTGGAGTGTGGCGAGGACACGCGTATCTAGGCGGAAAGCAGGCTGACGACGCCACGCCTGCTTGTCTATCGTCCCCGTGATCGCCAGTGCCATACTATCTAATGGCTCCGTGCGGTGCGTACGTCCTCTGCGGGTAGATGTAGGTCTGGAGGCTTCTGCACGAGCATAGCGCAGGGTCTTGAGGTCTAGATCGACACAGTTGATCCGAAGCGTATCCTGACGAATGTCTCTGAGCGATATATGCCCCTCTATTCCCTCGGTAGGACGCAGGCGCACATGCCCCACAAGGCTCTCGAGTGCAATGCGCTGTCGCTTGAGGTAGGTCATAAGCGCATTAGCACGCCCTACCTCTAGGTCGAGATCTAGACGAGGCAAGCTCGCGACGACCTCCTCGAGGTGCATCGTCATCGGGCTAGCCCCCATGATCTGCCTCTGCACCTCACTCGTGAGTGCCATCAGCTTATCACTCTGCGCCATCAATGCCGATGTCCCAGCATCGACACGGGCTACGAGCTTGAGGTCTCCCGATGAAGCCTCAGCGCTGACACGCTCAGTCGAGGTACGCACGTCCAGCAAGATCTCTTCGGGGCTGATGGTCTCTTCGCCGAAGGTTATACTCACCCCCTCGGCACGTCCGACGAAGCTGTGCGTCTCTTTCATATCCGAGCGTAGCTCTCCCGAGAGTCGTCCCTTGCCTCGCATCACATCGGTGGCAAGCCCTAGGGCAGCAAGGTCTATCTCCTCCGAGTCCAGCACCACGTTCGTCGAGATCCCGTTAGCACTCAGCAGTCCATCGACGAGCAGGGAGGCATTGAGCCCTGGATTGAAGCTATTGAGGGCAAGTGACAGTTCGCCCCCTGAGAGCGTACCGTCTGCAGTAATATTGCCAAGGCTCATGCTCTGATAGTCGAGCTGATGCAGACGAGCGACGAAGCGGGCATTCGTACGCTTGCTCAGCGGGTCGAAGCCTCGTCCCTCCGCCTCGATCTCTGCCCTTAGGAAACCTATGGAATCCGAGGGCATGAAGCGCCTGAGATTAAGGTCACGCAGATCGAGATGTGCCTTGTAGGCTTGAGAAAATTCGTTGTATCGCCCCGATAGGCGCGCCTCGGCATCACGATCACGCAGGCGAAGATTGAGCGTATGATTGCCACCGCCCAGCTCCAGCGACCCATCGAGGATCAGCCCTGCGGGGATATTGTAGCGCATCACCACATCGCGCGAGATGAGGGGCAGGAGCGAATTGGCTTTCGCATGCATCCCACTACGGAGGATCAGTTTGCCCCGACGCTCTTTGGGCTTGGTAAGGTTGTACAGCGTCCCTGCTAGATCGACCTCTAGCACATCCTCCCACAGCATCTGGGCGACATTGACATTCATCTCCGTGAGCGTGCCATCGATATTCACCCCGAAGGAGATCGGTGCCGTCAGCTGGCGGAGAGTAGTCGGACGCTCACGCTCTGAGAAATCGACCAGCCCCACGAGGTCTTGCCCCGTGGCGTGGCGTAGGTCATCCATCCCAATGCTACCATCCATCGCTATCATCATCGGCACACCATCGTCTCCACCGAAAAGCGACCAAGGAAGCTGTGTCGACCCGAAGAGTGACGAATGCTCCGTACGCATCGCTAGATCACCGACATAGAGCGCAGCATCATCCATCGTGTACACGCCCTGGAGCTGTGTAAGGGCTATGCCTGACCGCTCACGCAGTCGTCCCTCTGTAATAGAGAGCGCAAGTGCTGACCCCTCAGACACGACCTCACGCACTCCCAGCACGATGTCCTTTGCCTCTATATATTCATTGTCGACGACACCCTCCTGACGAGGGGCTTCCCTCCGCCTATAGCGCAGGAGCGAAGCCTCGAGATTGCCCTCCCCGACAGCTACGCGCGTCACGGAGTCTAGCCGCACGTCCGTGCCAGCAAGCACCAGACGCTCCACCCGAGTATCTATATGCATCGTGTCTAGAGGCATCACCACCTCTACCTCCGTGTCCTCTAGGGACAAGGCATCTGCCACGATATGCCATCCGAGCGGCTCGCTCGGCTCACTGGCTGTAGTATCCGCCATATGGACATAGACGTGCGTGCCTCGAGTGCCAAGGCTTGCCAGGTAGACACGCTTATCATCCAGGCGTACGACGACATCCTCTACCCCGAGCGTCGCCAGGGTCGCCTCTACCCGCATCGTCTCTAGACTGTCGCGGTAATTGACCAGCATGCCCTCGGCATCGAGGCTAGGGATCTCTACACGATTGTGTATAAGCGGAATGGGGCGAACGCTTAGCGTCGCCTCATCGAAACGTAGCAGGGTATCAGCCTCACCCTCCCAGATAGCGACCCTATCGAGGCGCACACCGAGCGGGAAGCTGAGGCGCAGCCGTCCTATCTCGACATTCATCCCGAGCGCCTCACTCGCCTGCTGTGTGGCATAGCGCACGACGATATCCTGCACCGCGGGGATGTACAGCGCACCTCCCACGAGCAAGATCAGCACGATGGGCGTGAGTACCACCCACAGCCCTATGCGTAGTAGCTTGGGAATCTTCACAGCCATAGCACCCTAC
Organism: Porphyromonas sp.; assembly: GCA_041854825.1. Lineage (GTDB taxonomy): Bacteria > Bacteroidota > Bacteroidia > Bacteroidales > Porphyromonadaceae > Porphyromonas. Next base: position 38,805 of record JBHACZ010000004.1, read on the forward strand.
TCATGCCTCCACGCGCCTCCACGTGGCTATATGTAATGAGTGCGCCACTAGGCGCAAACCTCGTTATATTCATTCTCGTAGTATCTCCTCTGTCCAACGTCGACAATACCCTACAAAGATACAGATTCTCCACCAAGCCGAGTAGCTCCAGCCCCCATTCAAGCCAGGCCTCACGGCACAGCCCTACGCCCGAATACTCCTCCGCCTCCCTACTGAATACTCCCCCGACACTTCAATAGGGACTCGGTTGCCTCTCTATTGAAGTGTCCCTCGCCTCTCTATTGAAGTGTCGGAGGAGTCTTCAGTACTCAGTCAGCCCTACGCGTACGCGCGCGGGTGCGCCCGCCCACGCGCGATTATAAATTCGGTCTCGGCAGAGAAGCTTCACGGATCTCGATAGAGGTCGAACGCCTCAGAGCAGTCCGACTCGTCCGACTTCGCTAGAGGATCAAGAGGACAGGCATGGGCATAGGCACTCGCTATTATTAGGCAAATCCCCATCCCTCCTCGCTTCTACTATCTCACTCTGTGCCAGCCTATAGCAAGCATTCTCTCGAGGGCGGCATACAAGCGCGGGGTATTATGCTTACCTTTGCAGCCGTAGGACAATAAGGGGTGCTACCCGCTGGCAAGCTTCGGCTCTGCTTGGTGTGGCTGAGAACAAACCCTCATTACCTGATCTAGATAAGACTAGCGTAGGGATGTTGTCTGGTGTGCCGACGGGACTCTGACCCGTGGCACCTTAGCGTTGCCACGGCACGCACCCATTGCGCCCTACAATCATAGTTAGACCAACAGCTACTAATTTTATTGATTTAGGTTAATGGGAACAAAGCGAACCACCCTCCTTCTCTCAGCTACGGCACTCCTTAGTGCCTCCGTAACGTATGCCGAGACGGTCGATACCCTCGCCACCAAGCGTCTAGAGGAGATCACCGTCGTCGCCGCTCGTGCAGGCAAGCGTACCCCAATGTCGTACTCCAACATCAGCAAAGAGACCCTCCGCAAGGACAATCTCGGGCTCGACATCCCCTATCTACTACAGCTACAGCCCTCGACCTTCGCCACCAGCGACGCAGGGACAGGTATCGGCTACACGGCTCTGCGCGTGCGTGGGGTCGATGCCACAGGGATCAATATCACCGTGGGCGGAGTGCCCATCAATGACAGCGAGAGCCAAGCAGTCTTCTGGGTCAATATGCCCGACTTCACCAGCAGCGTAGGCGAGATGCAGATCCAGCGTGGCGTGGGCACGTCGTCCAATGGTACGGCATCCTTCGGCGCAAGCATCAATATGAGCACCGAGCATCTCTCGGTGACGCCTTATGCAGAGGTAGGTGCCAGTGCAGGGTCATTCGGCACCTTCCGTCGCAATGTGCGCCTCGGCACGGGTCGCCTCGGCGGACGCTGGGCAGTGGACGCACGCCTATCGCAGATCACGAGCGACGGCTACGTGGATCGCAGTGGTGTGAATCTCGGAAGCTACTTCGTCCAGGCGGGCCACTTCGGGGAGAATACCGTCATCAAGCTCCTTTCCTTCGGAGGCGAAGAGAAAACGGGTATCGCCTGGAACGGGCTCAAGCCCTCCGACGAAGCCAAGTACGGCAGAACCTACAACAGCGCTGGACTGATGTATCGTGACGCCGACGGCACCGCCCATTACTATCGCAACACAGACAACTATCGCCAGGTACACAACCACCTCATCATCAATCATCGCTTCACCCCCACCCTTGCCCTCAACGTCACGGGACACTACACCAAGGGCTTCGGCTTCACAGACGAATACCGCACAGGGCGCAAGCTCGTTGAATACGGGCTAACCCCCTTCACGAATGCCGGTGGCAAGACCATCAAGAAGGTTTCGCTCCTGCGACGCAAGTACCTTGACAATGATTTCTATGGCGCCGTGTCGTCCCTCATCTGGACGCCCGAGCGCTGGACGGTCAGCCTAGGCGTGAGCGCCAACCGCTACGAGGGCGCACACTACGGCGAGATCCGCTGGATCGAAAGCTACCCCACGACCATCTACCCCGAGGATCGCTACTACGATGGCGACGCGCGCAAGGATGACCTCTCCTCTTATATCAAGGCGAGCTATGCCTTCACCGATGCCCTCTCTGCCTACGTAGACCTGCAGTACCGCCATGTGAACTACAGCATCGGCGGGACGTACGACGGGTACGACGAGGTCGCCAAGCGCATGCAGGCGATTGATCTCTCCAAGAAGTTCGACTTCTTCAATCC
>JBHACZ010000005.1:0-6415 GCA_041854825.1 Porphyromonas sp.
GAGAAACCGAGCTGTAGCGCTTCGTAGCCATCCTTTTCCAGGGTCTTGATCTGCGTAACCACGCAAGGACCTACTTCAATAACAGTGCATGGAAGATTCTTTCCCTCGGCACTGAAAACGGATGTCATTCCGATTTTCTTTCCTAATAAACCTGGCATTTCAGTTTCGTTATTTACTTACGCTTTGATCTCCACCTCTACACCGCTAGGAAGCTCGAGCTTCATCAGGGCGTCGATCGTCTCAGGCGTAGACTGGTGGATGTCGATGAGTCTCTTGTAGGAACTTAGCTCAAACTGTTCGCGAGACTTCTTATTTACGAACGTTGAGCGATTTACTGTGAAGATACGCTTGTGCGTGGGGAGCGGAATTGGTCCGCTCACCACTGCACCCGTAGCCTTCACTGACTTTACGATCTTCTCGGCGCTCTTGTCGACGAGGGTATGATCGTAAGACTTCAGCTTAATTCTGATCTTTTGGCTCATATTATTACTAGTGAGATACTACTACTTGATTAGGTCTACACGGCCACCCACCTCTTCGAGGACAGTACGAGCGATACCCGAAGACACCTCTGCATAGTGAGAGAACGTCATGGAGTTCGTCGCACGACCTGAAGTGATCGTACGCAGCTGCGTTACATAGCCGAACATCTCTGCCAGGGGCACCTTAGCCTTCACGAGCGTAGCACCGCCAGCCGTAGTGTCCTGTCCTTCGGGCAGACCACGACGCTTGTTGAGGTCACCGATCACAGAGCCGACATAGTCGTCTGGGGTCTCTACCTCAAGGTGCATGATAGGCTCGAGCAGCACGGGACCAGCCTGTGCACAAGCGTTCTTGAACGCTTCGCGAGCAGCGATTTCGAATGACAGCTGGTCAGAGTCCACAGGGTGGAAGCTACCGTCGATGAGGGTAACCTTCAGCTTGTCGAGAGCGTAGCCAGCGAGTACACCATTCTTCATGGCGTTCTGGAAGCCCTTCTGTACTGATGGGATGAATTCCTTAGGAACGTTACCACCCTTCACCTCGTCGATGAACTGGAGTTCGCCCTGGAAGTCTGCGTCAGCAGGCTCTACACGCACGATGATGTCGGCGAACTTACCGCGACCACCAGACTGCTTCTTGTAGACTTCGCGAAGCTCTACAGAGCGCGTGATAGCCTCCTTGTAAGACACCTGAGGACGACCCTGGTTAGCCTCTACCTTAAATTCGCGCTTGAGACGGTCGATAAGGATCTCGAGGTGAAGCTCACCCATACCGCTGATAACGGTCTGACCCGTCTCTTCGTTCGTCTGAACGCGGAACGTTGGGTCTTCTTCAGAGAGCTTGCTGAGGGCAACGCCCATCTTGTCCATATCCTTCTGAGTCTTAGGCTCGATAGCGATACCGATCACAGGCTCAGGGAAGGTCATAGACTCGAGCGTGATAGGATGGTTCTCGTCACAGAGTGTATCACCCGTGCGGATATCCTTGAAGCCTACACCCGCACCGATGTCACCGCAGCCGATGACTTCCATGGGGTTCTGCTTATTTGAATGCATCTGGAAGAGGCGTGAGATACGCTCCTTCTTACCACTGCGAGAGTTGTACACGTATGAGCCAGCGTGCAGTTCACCCGCATACACGCGGAAGAAGCAGAGGCGACCTACGTATGGGTCAGTAGCGATCTTGAACGCAAGAGCCGTCAGAGGAGACTCGGGGCTAACCTCACGAGTAAGCTCGATAGACTCGTCGCTAGGATCAGTACCATGCACTACTGGATAGTCCATGGGGCTAGGGAGGTAAGCCGCTACTGCGTCGAGCAGAGGCTGTACGCCCTTATTCTTGAATGAAGAACCGCACATTACGGGGTTGATCTTCATATCGATCGTACCCTTGCGCAGAGCTACGCGGATCTCATCCTCAGTGATCGTGCTAGGATCGTCGAAGTACTTCTCCATGAGCACGTCGTCGCACTCTGCGAGAGACTCGAGCATCTTATCGCGCCACTCCTCAGCCTCAGCCTGGAGCTCAGCGGGGATTTCGATGATTTCGTAGGTAGCACCCTGTTCGTCGCTATTCCATACGAGACCCTTCATCGTCACGAGGTCGATTACACCACGGAACTTCTCTTCCTGTCCGATAGGAAGCTGGATGGGCACTGGGTTAGCACCGAGCACCACACGGATCTGGCGCACTACTTCGAGGAAGTTTGCACCAGAGCGGTCCATCTTGTTCACGTAGCAAATACGGGGAACACCATACTTCGTAGCCTGACGCCATACAGTCTCAGACTGAGGCTGCACACCACCCACCGAGCAGTATGTAGCGATCACACCATCGAGTACGCGCAGTGAACGCTCTACTTCTACCGTGAAGTCTACGTGTCCTGGGGTGTCGATGAGGTTGATCTTGTACTTCGTGCCAGCATAGTTCCAGAACGTAGTCGTAGCAGCAGAGGTGATCGTGATACCACGCTCCTGCTCCTGCTCCATCCAGTCCATGGTCGCGCCACCATCGTGCACCTCACCGATCTTGTGCGTAAGACCAGTATAGAAGAGAATACGCTCAGAGGTAGTCGTCTTACCAGCGTCGATATGTGCTGAGATACCGATATTTCTAGTCAGCTCTAGATGCTTGTCGTTAGCCATAGTTGGGGGTATCTCGTTGATTAGAATCTGAAGTGTGCGAATGCACGGTTGGCTTCTGCCATGCGGTGCATATCTTCCTTACGCTTGAAGGCACCACCCTGGCTGTTGAATGCGTCCATGATTTCAGCCGCTAGCTTGTCAGCCATCGTCTTACCACCACGCTTGCGAGCGAATAGGATGAGGTTCTTCATGCTTACAGACTCCTTGCGATCAGCGCGGATCTCTGTAGGTACCTGGTAGGTAGCACCACCGATACGACGGCTCTTTACTTCTACCTGAGGTGTAACGTTGTCGAGAGCTGCTTTCCAGATATCAAGGGCAGTCTTGTCCTCCTGCTGCAGCTTGCCCTCTACGACCTTGAGGGCAGTATAGAAGATATCGAAGGCAATACTCTTCTTGCCATCGTACATTAGGTGATTAACAAACTTAGTCACCTTCACATCACCAAATACGGGATCAGGTAGTACCTGTCTCTTTTTGGGCTTTGCTTTTCTCATTGCTTTGTCTTGCTTTGTTTTGATTGGTTGTCGTGCCTAATTGTCTTCAACGTCCGCGCTCGGACATTTACTCAACCTAGCTTAGCCTATCCAACGAACTCAAAACGGGTTCTTTATTACTGACTAATTGTCGCCGCACCGTCTGCGACTCGGGGGATCTATGCCGTGAGGCGCCCTCCCCTTGGACTTTCGGTTAGAATGAGTGGAAGCGGATTACTTCTTCTTACCCTTAGCAGGAGCTGCTGCCTGACCTGGCTTAGGACGCTTAGCACCGTACTTACTACGACGCTGCGTACGACCATTTACACCTGCAGTGTCAAGCGTACCACGCACGATGTGGTAACGTACACCTGGAAGGTCCTTCACACGACCACCGCGCACGAGCACGATGCTGTGTTCCTGAAGGTTGTGACCTTCTCCTGGGATGTAGGCATTAACTTCCTTAGAGTTGGTGAGGCGTACACGAGCCACCTTACGCATAGCCGAGTTAGGCTTCTTGGGCGTAGTAGTGTAAACACGCACACATACACCGCGGCGCTGAGGGCACGCATCGAGAGCGGGGCTCTTACCCTTCTCTACGATAACTTCACGACCCTTTCTAACCAATTGTTGAATAGTAGGCATCTGTTTCTTTTTGTTCTTATTATGAAATACTTAACTCTATCCTATGCCTGTGCGTACACTCTTAGGCATACTACATAAAGCGGTGCAAAGTTACGCATTATTTCCGAACTACCAAACAGTTACGCATTATTCTTCGTCTTGCTCACCGACCTACCTCCCGACCTCTCACCCTGCTCCACCACGAATGCTCTACCCACGCAGGCTCAGGCACTTCGAGACCTCCCTATCTACCATCCTGCACTTACCACACCCCGCACACTCGAGCCCCTTCACCCACCTCTCTCCTGGCTCCCACCTTGACACTCCTCGGACACTCAAGTAGAGAGGCACCCGACACTTCAATAGAGACTCGGGAGACACTTCAATAGAGAGGCAGGAGACACTTCAATAGAGAGGCAGGAGACACTTCAGTACTTCGACGTCCCTACGCGTACGCGCGCACGCGCGCGCCATATGTAATTCGGTCTCCTCGATGCACCCCAACAGGCGAGCCAGGCACCTATTTGCACAGGCGGAAGATTATCCGCATCTTTATAACTACATCAAAGCTAATCGGTATGCCTACAATATTTGAGATATTCGGACTTCGATTCTTTTTCTTCTCAGACGACCACGCCCCCCCATTCACGTTCACGTGGTCAAAGGTGACGACGATGCCAAAATCCAAATAGAACTCGAGATCCAGCTAGTCTACAATCACGGGCTCAAAGCCAAGGATCTCAAGCGAGCACTCGAGCTAGCCGAGATGTACAAGGAGGACATAGTAGCAGTTTGGCACAAGTACCACTAAGCAAAAGACAAGATCATGGAGACGATTAAAACTATTTGGTTCGAGCAGGGGCACATCTATATGCTCTCCAGCGAGGACAAGGTATATAGCCGCCCCCTAGAGGCCTTCTCTATCCTTATGGAAGCGACCGAACGCGAGCGACAAGACTATACCATAGGGATGCGGGGCACGGCTATACGCTGGGCTTCGTTGGATGAGGATGTCCATATCTCAAGCTTCCACAAGACTGCAGAGCCCCAGCACGACAACGAGATCGCAAGGATCTTCAAACGCTTCCCTCAGCTCAGCACATCTAGGATAGCTCAGAGTCTAGGAATAGACAAAACTCTGCTATCTAAGTACATCTACGGAGTACAGACCCCAAGCCCTGAGCGAGTAACCCAAATTAAGGAAGCTCTACACGCCCTCGGCAATGAGCTAGTCGCCGTGTAGTCGCCCCACCTATAGACACAATAGCCGAAGCCCCGAGCGTGAGATACGCTCGGGGCTTCGGCTATTACTACAGGGCGAGGACTACTGCACCTTAATCCAGAGATTACTCCTTTCCTTCGACATAGGCGCTCGGCTAAGGACGCGTGGGCCCTATTTCTCCTGCCTAGTCGTCGAGCCCTGTGCGGGTACGAGCGCGTAGGCGACAGTTAGCCCGAGATACGTCCCAGGAAGCCCAGTCCCAAACCACGAGCCGCTAGGTATGGCAAGGCTAAAACGATCACCCCAAGGAGTGTGAGGTGCCATTTGCTCCTGCTAGGGATAGGCGAAAACATCCACACAGAGCCAGCCCCGACAGCAACCATCAGCAGAGGGATGATGTGCTTAAAAAAGATTTCTTCCATAATGTGATTAGTGATGAAGTTTGTTGATAGAGGGATTCAGCGAATGCAAGACACATTCGCCGAATCCATACCTATTCTTCCGTCTGGCTCTGTCCCTTAGTAGAGGTAGGGGCAGGAAATGAGTAACTGAACGTCTGACTAAGAAGCCCCACCATATACCCTATAGCGATCGAGCCCCTGTAGTCCTCGAGGAGCAGAGCAAGCACCCAGAGCACAAGCCCTACGAGAGCAACATACCATTTGCGCCGTCTCCCTATCGGAGCAAAAGCCTACACGACCCCTACCCCTATCGAGATAAGCACAAGGGCAAAGAAGGAGAGAATAGAGAATCCTTCCATAATGTGATTAGTATTGATTGGTGAATGATGTCTGGGATGGAGAGGGTGCTAACGCCCCGAGACCTCGGAGAGGGCGTTGAGGCGGGTGTGAGCGTCGATGACCATACGGCTGAGGTCGGTCGAGACGCGCTTGATGTCGATCCCCTTGAGGATAGCCGTGAGGGTTTCGATCCGAGCGGTGTCCCCCTCGGCACGTGCCTCGGCAAGCAGGATCTGATATTTCTCAAACTGCTGAATACCCTCTACCAGCATCGTCCAGCGTACCGAAGGGTAAGCATCGGGATAGACGATGAACGTGTCCCCCGAAGACCAAGCCGTGAAGCGAGAGTCATAGATCGGGTCAATGGGCCAGCTATTGTACGCCCAGCGGAGGTAGCCATCGAGGTTACGCGACAGGGCATACCACGAGATCATAGCTGCATCGACTGGCGGAGAGAAGGTAAAGGTATTGGGCGTGGGGGCAGAGCAACACGTGTAGTAGGTCGAGATCTTCCCCTCGGCACGACGGCGAGCAATGACCTCGGGCGTGTACTGCTCAGGGCTTTCCTCATCGACGCAGTAGTCTACAAGGTCGGCTTCGATCTCGGGGTGATAATAGCCTGCCATCGAGATACCCAGCCCAGAGGCATAGCGCTTGATGATCGAGATAGCTGCCTGCATATGCTCTAGGCTACGCTCGTCCATTGAGATGGTCGTACGCTCGAGC
>JBHACZ010000006.1:0-76602 GCA_041854825.1 Porphyromonas sp.
CCATCACGTCGAGGATCTGGTTCATCGTCTTGATGGCATGCTTGAGGTAAGAGGTGTAAGCCTTGCCGAAGCGGAAGCCATTCTCGCGGAGGATAGCGCCAGCCTTCTTGGCTTCTTCTACGCCCTGCTCAGATAGGTCTACGTTGGTCCAGCCAGTGAAGCGGTTCTCCTTGTTCCACACGCTTTCGCCGTGGCGGATGAGTACGATTCTTTTCATTGTCAATATCTACTATTATTGGAATTGTCTTACGGGGTACAAAGGTACGATTATTCTACCTATATCCGAATGACTTGATCGCATGCCCGAGCGACTTCGTCGTGGTGCGTGATGAAGAGGATGATGCGTCCGCCGATATGGGTGCGGAGGTTGGTAAGGATCGTGCGTTCGGTCTCGCTGTCGAGCGCGCTGGTAGCTTCGTCGAGCAGGAGGATGCGACCAGGTCGGAGGAGCGAACGTGCGATAGCGATACGCTGTGCCTGTCCTTCGCTTACGCCAGAGCCCTTTTCGCCGAGGACGTACCCGAGCCCTCCCGGGAGATCTAGGACGAAGTCTGCATCTGCTATATGTAGCACTTGGCGAAGCTTGCGGTCATCGGCAGTAGAGTCCCCGACGAGGAGGTTGTCACGGATCGTCCCGCTGTGAAGGGTGTTGCCCTGTGGCACGTAGACGAAGTGCTGGCGTGTGGCTTCGCTAATGGGGACGGCATGTGTCGCATCTCGTAGCTCAAGGCGTCCCGCCGTCGGATACAGCAGGCCGAGCATAAGGCGTATAAGGGTGGTCTTGCCTGCGCCCGTGGGTCCCATGATCGCGATCATACTGCCCGGGTCGGCTTTGAGATTGAAGCCCTCGAAGACATTGCGCTCCCCATCTTCGTAGCCGAAAGTCATCTCGCGCGCCTCTAGAGAGATCGCTCCCGTGAGCTGAGCCTTTCGCTCGATATGCTCGGTTTGGAAGGCGAGGACATGCACGAGTCGGTCGATACTTGCCTTGGCAGAGATCATGCTGGGGACGAGCGTTAGGAGGTCTGCTATCGGACGCTGGATGCGCGCCACGAGCTGGAGGAACGTCGTCATCGTGCCGAACTGTATTGTCCCCTGCAAGAGCCCGTACGCACTCCACAGGAATGCCACGGCATAGCCCCCGCTGAAGGCTGCGCTGGACATCAAGTTGCCATACATCGTCAGCCCGACGCGTCTGCGGATGATCTTGTATAGCTTGCCTTGCTCTATCTCTAGCTCTGCGATCTCACTCTCCTGACGCTCGAAGGTGCGGATGACGGCTTGATTGCCGAGTGCCTCCTGCATATGGACGTTGATACGGCTCTCGATGCCCTTGATCTCTCGGCTGAAGCCTAACATACGCCTATAGAAGACACGCCCGAAAGCGACGACGAGTGGCATCCCTACACCCAGCAGGATCGCCAGCATAGGGCTGTAGATATACATCATCACCAGCGAAGCCAGGAGCTGGAGCATGGCTAGCACCGCCATCGGGATAGAGTTCGTCAGCAAAGCCACGACATCGTCGGTGTCTTTGATAATGCGTGTGAGCATATCCCCGCTATGTACCTGTGCCAGGCTCTGCCAGCGTGTATAGAGTAGGTGCCCGAAGATGCGTGAGCGGATGGCATTCCCCATGCGCGCTGCCGTCTGATTGGTCAGGTAGATGCCCGCTAGGCGAAGCAAAGCACCCGCCGCGAGCATCGAGACCATTAGGATGGCGTACAGCATCGCGCTACCCTCCTGAGTATGTGTGACGATGTCGATGACCGCCTTGGAGAAATAGATGAATAGCAATGTAGCAGCGATCCCCAGCACACCGACTAGGATCGTCAGCAAGAGGCCCCACTTGAAGCCTCGGACGAGATAGCGAAGGAACGAAAGCATACTTCAGACCGGATTATCTTCGTAGGAAAAGGCGAATGCGTGTGGCAATCGCCACGAGCGGAATGAGCCGTATATGCTCTGGGGAGATAGGAGCGACACGAAACGAACGTGCCGTCGTGCGGCGGAACATGAACCAGCGCCTTGCCCACATGCTCTTGAACTTGCGCCCTGCAAAGGTCTCCAGCCCGAAGTTTCCCCCGCGCAGGATATCCCCTAGGATAAGGTCTGCCAGTCGCTCAGCCTCCCGTCCCTGTGGCAGGGCGAAGGGGAAGATCGTCGGGCTAATGCCCAGGTGGCGTACCGTCATGAGGGCAAAGTATCCCATCGGGCGTAGGAGATCTAGCGACTCAGCATAGTCGGTAAAGAGATCGAGGTCTATGCGCTCGCCGTGATTCTCCAGCAGGAGCACCCAGTCACATACCTGCCTAAACCCAATCCCTAGGTAGGAGAAATGGTGTAGGATGTGCTGGAAGCAGTAAGCAACGTCGAGCTCGAGCGGTAGCGTACGGTAGCGATGGCCGTCAATGTTGGTGAATGCCCAGCCGTCAGCCTCTGCGATAGGGCGCACGATAGCCTCTAGGGCGCGGTCATAGCGTGCGATGCCGAAATAAGTCAGCAGGCGATGATTCTCTACCGCAGTGCGTCCACGCCAGTAGAGCTGTTCGTAGAGCGAATCTCCTTGCATGCGGTAGCCACGCCTGCGGGCATATTCGTTGGCACGGTCGTAGTCGCCTTCATGTGGCAGGTACACATCGAGGTCACCTGTGCTGCGCAGTAGAGGCTGGGGGTAGTACTGTGCCATCGTGGGTCCCTTGAGCAGGACGAAGGGCAGATTCTCGCCTGCATATTCCTCGGCGATCTCGTGCAGGTCTGCCGTAATGCGTCGCCCCTCAGCCTCGACCAACTGGATCGCCATCCCCAGCTCGAGCCGAATGCTACGGCTAGGCATGAGCTCTGTCGGTAGCTGAAGGATGCGGTCACCCACCAGTGCCAGCACGCTCTGTCGCTTGGCGATGCCTATGATCGCCTGCCAATCTGTGTCATCGAGCCCCGCAAATAGCGAAGCGTCGGGACAGGCATCATGCAGGGCAGCACTGAGCAGATGGAGCATAAGGCTCTGCGGGCGTGATAGCTTGATCATTGCGGTCGTCGGGTCGTGATGATGGGTGGTAATGTGGTGATGATGGGTGGTAATGTGGTGATGAATGGGGTAGGGCGCACAGCACTTAGGCATCAATCGTCATCGCATTGCTCCTTCGTCGAGGAGTAGTGCGCCTCTACATCTCGCTCGGTAGTGGAAGGCTCTAGGGACAAGTGGAGCTGTAGCCTCTAGCGGTGGGGTATCTTGCAGGGGCGAAGCGTGTCCCGTGAGGGTATGCCTTGGCTTTATGGCTCGATGACGCCTGCCTCTGTGAGCTTGCTAATGAGTACCTCGGTATCGCGCAGTGCCGTCTCTGCGTCCACGTCGTAGCGTGCCTGCAGGAGGTCAGCCCACTGTTGGGTGGTAAATTCGCCTGCCTTGACGGCTTCGATGAGGTAAACGGCTGTTTCATTGAACGAGATCGCGCGGGTGTAATCGAGGCTATCGCCATTATCCACGATCATAATGTATTCATCGGCGATCTTGCGCATCGAGAGGTTGCTCTTGATTCTCATATTCTCTTCATTGTAAAATATCCACAAAGATACAATTTTGCCCTATACCCGCGCTCCTCTCGTTCTGCAATCTTTTCCCCGTTCGTCGCCCTCGCTTCGCGCTTTTGCCTCTCCTCTTTGATTTTGTAATCCTCTGTTATCTAGCCTGTTTCATCTCGCCCTGAGAATGTCCCCCTCCGTTCCCGAAAAATGATAGAACTTTTAGCCCCAAAACATCGATGTTTTTCGGGAAAATGATAGAACCTTTTCCTCGAAAAGATAGACCTTTTTCTCCTAAAAGTTCTATCATTTTTTCCGTTCCTTGCATCCCCTTCCGCAAGCTCCTAGCTCTCTCCCCCAATGATGTTGTTGGAGAGATGTGGAATCACCTTTTGAGATAGTCACAGAGACTGTCTGTAGAGGGGGAGATAATTGGAAATAAGAATTTTGATACTCCCTTTTTCTCGCAAGAAAGAACTTTCGGTGGGAAAAAGGGAGTATCTTTGTGGGTAGAGTATAAATAATTACGGAAGAATCCTATGAATTTACAGCAACTAGAGTATATCCTTGCGCTTGATGAGCATCGACACTTTGGGCGAGCGGCGGAGCATTGTGATGTGTCACAGCCTACGCTGAGCACGATGGTGCAGAAGCTGGAGGATGAACTAGGAGTTAAGATCTTCGAACGTACCCGCGGTTCGATCGCGCCGACCCCTGTCGGTGAGCGATTGCTGGCACAGGCAGCTATAATTCTGCGCCAAGCGTCGATATTGCAAGAGATCGTCCTCGACGAATCGAGCAACCTCGCGGGGTCACTCTCTATTGGCATCTTGCCGACCATAGCACCCTATCTCCTGCCACGTCTTAGCCCTGTGCTGAGGAGCGCGCTTCCCGATCTGAAGATCAGCTTCGCCGATATGAAAACCTCCGAATGTATCGAGGCACTTCGTGGCGGGCATCTAGACATGGCGATTGTGGCTTCGGAGGGATTCGATGGTGTGCGGACGGAGGCGGTGTGCTACGAAGAGTTCTATGGGTACGTCTCTGAGGGATTGCCTCTGCATGCTGAGAAGGCGATTCGCTCCAGCGAAGTGGATCCTCTGACGCTGTGGTTGCTGGATGAGGGGCATTGCTTCCGTGATCAGCTGATGCGTTTCTGCCAGCTTCGGCGCAGTAGTCACCCGCTCCACAGCTACCGCAAGGGAAGTCTAGAGACCTTCATGCACATGGTGGAGCGTGGTGAGGGGATGACGTTCATTCCTGAGCTGAGCCTTGATACCTTGAGCGAACGCCATCGGGGGTTGGTACGTCCCTTTGCCCTGCCTCGTCCCTGTCGGGCGATCACACTTTGCTCGCGCGATGACTATGCTCGCACGGCACTTTTTGCCCAGGTCGGGGCGTGCATCAAGCAGGCAGTACCAGAGAAGATGCACCGCATCCAGCCAGGTCAGCATCTCGTCTAAGGTAGACGCAAGACCATTCCCAAAACCCTGACTTATGAAAACCAAGAAGCTACTCGTCGAGCTAATCGAGTACCTAGAGCTATTCGAGCAAGTCGTCCCTGGTGCCGAGACGATGGGCATGACGGCTTTCCTTGCTTTCGTGGAGAGTATGCACGGGGAGGCTGGTCGAGAGAAGGCGCCCGAGACCATCGAGGCGGATATCGCCAGGCATCTAAGTCTCCTACACCGTTATTCTCGTTCGTATATCAAGCGGGCGCTTGCTGTGAGCGACTGCCTACAGAGCGAGGAGGAATATACTTATCTCGTCTGCCTCATGCGGGGCGAAGCGCTTACCAAGACCGAACTCCATCAGCGCAATGGACTAGAGAAAACCACAGGCGCGGAGGTGCTTCGTCGCCTGCGTCGGCACGAACTCATCAGTGAAGAGCCTGCCCCCGACGATCGACGTAGCGTGCTGGTACGCATTACGCCCCGTGGACGCGCTGAGCTGATGCGTGTCTTCCCCACACTGCGTACTGCTGCCGATGTGCTGACTGCTCCGCTCGATGCGGGACAGCGTGAGATTATGCTTCGTCTGCTGGAGGGGATGACGGATATTCATTCGGAGCTTGCCTCCTCTCATAGGGATGCTTCGCTCGCAGACTACGCCGCAGCGCTCGGGATAGAGCGTCCTCACAGCCATGGATAGACTAATTTCCGCTTACAATGTATTCAGAGGTCTTGCCATACACTCCTATGGACGTGCGGCAAAGTATCTGCGTTTAGCTCTAGGGATCTGTGTGATCTCGGGCTTCCTCTTGCTCTGTGTGTCGTGGTACATGCTGGATGTTGCCCTAAAGCCTGGCATGTCGGGACGAGATCTGGCAGCGTCCTACACGTATATGTACGACACTTATCCTGGGCTGGAGCTCTGGGTGGACAGCCTCATGGATCGCCATGCCCTGCGTGATACGATGATCGTGATGGAGGATGGCGCACGTATGAGCGGGTACTATATCCCTGCGCCCAAGGCTACCCCTGCTACTGCCGTCGTCGTCCACGGCTACACGGACAACGCTATTCGGATGCTGATGATCGCGCGGATGTACCACCGAAACCTTGGGTACAATGTCTTGCTTCCCGACCTGCGCAATTCGGGTCGGAGCGATGGTGATCACTATCAGATGGGGTGGAAAGACCGATATGACGTGATGCGCTGGATGGATGTAGCCAACGAACGCTTCGGCGGGGACACTCAGATGGTCGTGCATGGTCTGTCTATGGGGGGCGCGACGGTGATGATGCTCTCGGGGGAGAAGCTCCCGACCTATGTCAAATGCCTTGTCGAGGACTGCGGATATACGAGCGTCTGGGACGAATTCGAGCACGAGCTGAAGCAACGCTATGGGCTACCCGCCTTCCCGATACTACATACTGCTAGCTGGCTCTCAGGGCTTCGCTACGGATGGCGGTTCGATGAGGCGTCTTCGCTCCGCCAGCTGTCGAAGGCGAGCCTTCCGATGCTCTTCATCCATGGCAGTGATGACTTTTTCGTACCGACCTACATGGTCTACGAGCTATACGATGCCTATCCTGGAGAGAAAGAAATTTGGGTACCCGAGGGCGTAAGGCATGGCAGAAGCTATCAGGATCATCCCGAAGGCTATACTTCGCGGGTGAACCGCTTTACCGAACGCTATATCACGCGCGATCTGCCAGGCGCAGACGAGGAGGAGGTTGATAGCCTCGAGCTATTCCTGGCGCAGTTTGACGAATTCCTTGGCCCTAAGGCATCCCGTCCCTAGGCATCGTCTCGGGAGGTGATGGCACGAGTGTCGCGCCTCCCTGCTGGCTCTACAGCATCATTTGCCGGCTAACGCTTTGATATTTGGCTTACACCACCGATGGGGATCGCTCTGATCCCTGGCTATTCTGCTCCCTTTATTTCTAGACCTCTAGCATTTCTCCTCTAGCGTCTGGGGATCATGTACGCTGATTTTTCCCGAATATTTCCTACGAATTTCCTCGAAACGCCCTGCGCTTTTCTCCGAAATACCCGTCCGAAAGTATAAACATAGTACTATGCGCATATAAATATAGTACTATACTCGTACGAGTAAAGTGCTGTATTCGTATAAATATAGTACTATACTTATAATCATTGATGGTAGAGTCGGGGAATAAACTCCTATGTCCTAGGGAAAAATGGTGGAAGCTTCGGAGAAAATCACTGGATGCCTTGGCTTGAGACCGTGCGACGATCGTCTATGGGTCTAAATACATTACCCCCATCTACCACGCGGTAGATGGGGGTAATGGCGTCGGGTGATGCCAGCTTGTCGCTGGCTGATCCGAACTCGGGCGATGTCTCTAGATGCTTCGCGCTATGGCGCGGAGATTCTGAAGCGTCTGCTGGTGCCTAGCCGAGGCTAGGGCTTCGCGGTCTCTTTGCTGGCGCATGGCATTATGCATAGACCCAGTAGAGGAGTAGGAGTTTGTCATACCTTAAGCGGATAATCATTATACCTCGGGCGTAGGCTCTCGGCGTGAGAGCTAGCCCATTCAGCTATCCAACGGGTAGGGCACTCGCTTTATTTTGTCCCTCGGAGAGAATGCGCATAGCGGTAGGATGAGCTTCGGCTCATCCTACCGCTATGATTGATATTCGGAGTTATTGAGAGACGCGCTTGCGCAGATTGATCAGGGCGTAGCGCATGCGTCCGAGGGCGGTATTGATGCTTACGCCTGTACGCTCGGCTATCTCCTTGAAGCTCATTTCCTCCCAGTAGCGCATCATCACGACCTCGCGCTGCTCGATGGGCAAGCACTCGAGCGAAGCATGTAGCTCGGAGATATTATCCGCGAAGATGATCTCCTGCTCGGCATTGCGCTCGTCGGTGGCGATGGTGCGGTAGATGGCATCGACCTCTAGATCATCCTCGAAGGGCTGTACCTTCGCCTGCACCTTGAGCCTGCGAAAGCTGTCCATAATCAGATTGTGCGTGATGCGGGTGAGCCACTGCTTGAAGCGACCGGTCTCGGCATAACGACCCGCACGGATGGTCGTCATCGCCTTGATGAAAGCATCCTGGAAGATGTCCTCTACGAGGTCATCGTCCGTAGTATTGTATCGGATGTACGAATGGATATAAGCATCGTATCGCATGAGAAGGGCATCGAATGCCTCATTACACCCCTGTGCGTACAGCGCGATCAGTTGGTCGTCGCTGTGCGTAGCAAATTTCTTCATCACCGTCTTCGTATTAAAGAGTGAGACTTGACTTCTAAATTAAAATCGGTGTAATGAATGCTCGATAGGCGATACTGCTTTCTATGAATGAATAATCGGTCGGACGCTCTAGCCGTAAGAGCATTCTCGACCACTATCGCGAGCAAAGTAAGAGATTATTCTCGGATTATCCAAATCTTTACGCATCCGAGGGCAATAAATCAGCTCAATGTGTATTGCGATACCCCCTGTGAGATGTGCCAGGCTCTGCGGTGGTATCTCTGCGTAGAGGCTACAGCGCGCGCTCCCTGCGGAGGATCTCTGAGAGACGAGCGACCTCGGCAGGATAAAGCTTCGCGACGTCGGTGCGCTCCGTAGGGTCAGCCTCTAGGTCGTAGAGCCGTGGAGTGGCGAGATAGCCCGTCTCGATGCCTGTACCCCAGGGGACGATCGCAGGGCCAGTGCTGGGCTCGATGTACTTCCAGCGGAGCTCACGGACGGAGAGCGTCCCATTGGCTGCCTGCTCGATGGTATAGGAGCGAGCAGGAGTGCCGTCATCCTCGGCATGGAGCCAGGACGAAGCCTGGGGCTGGCTGTCTGGAGCACTGCCCTCGGGTAGCTCGCGCCCGAGTATCTGGGCGAGCGTCGCCATCAGATCGACCTGCGAGAGGAGGGCTGTGGAGGTACGCCCCTGCGGTGTGAGGCGTGGGAAGCGGACGATGGCAGGGATGCGCGTACCGCCCTCGAAGGCACTGTACTTGCCACCGCGTAGTCCTCCTGTGGCAGAGTGCGCTCCTGCGAGGGCCTCTGCCCCATCGTCGTAGCCATCATCGAGGACGCCTCCGTTGTCACTCGTGAGGATAATGAGTGTCTCATCGGTCATGCCGAGGCTATCGAGGGTGCTGAGTATCTGCCCCACCGTCCAGTCTAGCTGGAGGATGGCATCACCTCGCAGTCCCATACCACTGCGCCCGCGAAATCGGCTATGCGGGTAGCGTGGCACGTGGATGTCGTTCGTTGCCAGATACAGGAAAAATGGTCGTTCGTCCCTCTCCTCGATGAAGCGGATAGCCCGCGAGGTGATGGAGTCGGCAATGTTCTCGTCCTGCCAGAGGGCGCGTCCACCGCCACGCATATAGCCGATACGCCCGATCCCTGCGACGATCGCCATATCGTGTCCGTGGCTGGAGCGCAGAGTGGTGAGTAGCTCGGGGTGGGTAGAGCCTAGCGGTTCGCCTGCGAAGGGCTTGGTATAGCTCACCTCGATGGGGGCTGTCGGGTCATAGTGGGCAACGCTGTCGCCCTCGATGAAGACGCAAGGGACACGATCGGCGGTAGCTGCCATGATATACGAGTAGTCAAACCCGAGATCGCGAAGGCTTAGATCAAGACGTCCGTTCCAGTCCTGCTCCCCAGTCTTGCTTCCGAGTCCGAGATGCCATTTGCCGATAGCTCCTGTCCGATAGCCAGCCTCGTGCATGAGGTCTGCCAGCGTATAGGTCTCGGGGGAGATGATCATCCCAGCATTGCCCGCGGCAACGTCCGTCCCAGGACGACGCCAAGCGTATTGTCCCGTCAGCAGGCTGTAGCGACTGGGAGTACTCGTGGCTGCCGAGGCATGCGCCTGGGTATGACGTACGCCCTCTCGGGCAAGGCGATCGATATGGGGCGTCTCTACTCCTAGAGCTCCATAGCATGCGAGATCACCGTAGCCGAGGTCATCGGCGTAGATAAGCAGGACATTGGGCTGGCGACTTGCCTCGGACGTTTGAGCCCAGGCGAGGGACGATAGCCCGAGGGGCAGGAAGATGCCTAGAGTACGATAGGGAGCCATAGGTGTCGCAGTGTGAGAGAGGGACGGAAGTGGGCGAAGGGATAGGCGGCTTAAGCCTGTCGGGGGATTAGTCTAGTCGAATGAGCCATTCACCCTGGGGATCGAGTCCGATGACTAGGGGGTGCGTGTCCTGCGTGAGACAGTAGGCGACTGCACCTTCGTGCCCCGCATATACTAGCCGTGCATAGTGTTCGCTCTCTCTCAGGAGGCTAATGCGTCCCTCGATCGTCTGACCGTAGTCGTCATACAGGCGCAGCATCATCGATGCCATATCGCCAGAGGTAGTACCCCAGCCTCGGCGAGCAGCTAGCCAAGCGAAGGCTCCGCCGTAGAGACAGTCCTCGGCAGATACTTGACCTTGCCAGCCTGCAGCGAGGATTACTACCTCCTCGATGCCCTCGCGCTGGCAATACTCCAGCGTAGCCGAGAGATTGAGGAAGCTCCCGATGAGGATGCGCGAGGCTCCTAGCCCACGTGCTAGATCAATGCTCCGAGTGCCATTGGTCGTCGTCATGACGATCTGCCGTGAGGCGACACGCTCGGGGGTATATTCGAGAGGATCATTGCCGAAGTCGGCGAAAGGACAGCGCTGTACATTGCGTTCGGCAGCCGTCAGGTAGCCATGAGCCTTCCCGAGGGCTTCGCATTCCTCGGTAGAGGCGACGGCACGGATAGCAGCTGCGCCATTGGCAATAGCAGTGGTCATAGTCGTCGTAGCGCGGAAGACGTCGGTGACGATCACCGTTGCCCCAGGACGATGGTATAGCCCGTAGAGGTCTGGGCTAGGACATATATAGATATTCATTGTTCGGATAAGAAATTGTGAGTATAAATAGGCTTAGCCGTGGCGGTGAAGAAGCTCAAGGATCGCCTCGACCTTGTCCGCCATCGGTGCTAGGGCATCGATATAGTGGAGCGTGAAGCCACGGCGCTCCATCCCTCTAAACCAAGTCATTTGACGCTTTGCAAATTGATGAATCGCCACCTCCAGCCCACGAGCCATCTCTTCGTACGAGATCTCTCCGAGGACGTACTGCGTCACCCACTTGTATTCTAGCCCATAATAGATCAGATCCTCGGGAGCCACCCCCGAGGCAAGCAGAGACTCTACTTCGCCCGTCATTCCTTCGGCTAGTCTGCGCTCCAGACGGCTAGAGATACGCGCTCGGCGTGCCTCTCGATCTAAGTCAAGACATACAACGAGGCTCTCGATCGGAGCGAACTCTGTCCGTGTGACACCCTCCGTCTGCATGTCGGCATCGCCTCGCTCATGGCGGATATATTCGGCGATCTCGATGGCACGTATTGCTCGCTGGGCAGAGTCTACGTCCGTGGTATTGTGTAGAGGTCCGTAGCTCTCCAGCCTTGTGCGGAGCTCCTCGAGCGTTTGCCCTGCGAGGCTTGCCCGTAGCTCCTCATTCGCTGGTACATCGGGTAGGTGATAGCCCCTGAGGACACTCTCGATATACAGCCCAGTACCACCACAGAGGATAGGATGCTCGATGCCTCGGCGCGTCATGTCCTCATACACACGATGAAAGTCATGCTGATAGGCGAAAAGGTTGTACCGACTGCCCGCAGGCATTATATCGATGAGGTGATAGGGAATGACACGTCCCTCGACTTGATAGTCGATGAGATCTTTGCCCGTGCCTAGATCCATCCCACGATAGACCTGTCTAGAGTCGGCGCTGATGACCTCACTGCCGATGCGGTCGGCTAGATGAGCTGCTAGAGGCGTCTTGCCCGAGGCAGTAGGGCCAGTGATGGTGATGAGCATAGTGGAGAAGTCAAAACAAAAGTAGGAGCTGTGGCGCGAGCTGATGAAGCTACGCGGCACAGCTCCTACAAGTATCTAAAAGAGATTGCGTAACGAAAGTCTATGTCGCTTCGGTTAGCTGCGATCCGTGAGTACTACGTCGTGCGCACCACCTTCGACGATAGAGGTGCTAGAGACGAGGGTAATCTTCGCCTTTTGCTGAAGTTCGTCGAGGGTAATAGCACCACAGCTACACATGGTAGCCTTCATCTTGCCGAGCGTGATGGCGAGGTTGTCCTTGAGCTTACCAGCGTAGGGGACATAGCTATCTACGCCTTCCTCGAACTTGAGGTTCTCAGCACCACCGCTGTCGTAGCGTTGCCAGTTCTGAGCTCGGTTAGAGCCTTCGCCCCAGTACTCCTTGACGATGTTGTTGCCGATCTTGAGCTTGCGTGTAGGTGATTCGTCGAAGCGGGCGAAGTAGCGTCCCATCATGAGGAAGTCCGCTCCCATTGCTACGGCGAGCGTCATATGATAGTCGTGCACTAGACCGCCATCGCTACAGATGGGGACGTAGATACCCGTCTCCTGGTAGTAAGCGTCACGTGCAGCGGCTACCTCGATCAGAGCCGTAGCCTGACCACGGCCGATACCTTTCTGTTCGCGGGTGATACAGATCGATCCTCCGCCGATACCGACCTTGACGAAGTCGGCGCCAGCCTCCGCGAGATAGCGGAATCCCTCGGCATCGACGATGTTGCCAGCTCCTACGAGGACGCTGTCGCCGTAGGTCTCACGCACCCAGCGTAGGGTGTCATATTGCCATTCGCTATAGCCATCGGATGAGTCGATACATAGTACATCGGCACCAGCCTCTACCAGAGCGGGGACACGCTCGCGGTAGTCACGGGTATTGATCCCTGCGCCGACGAGTAGCTCCTTGGTCTCTTTGTTTGATAGCTCGACGGGATTGTCCTTGTGATCGTCGTAGTCCTTGCGAAAGACTAGATAGACAAGGTTGTCCTCTTCGTCGATAATGGGGAGGGTATTGAGCTTATTTTCCCAGATAATGTTGTTCGCTTCCTTGAGCGTGATACCTAGGCGACCCACTACTAGGCGTTCGCGAGGCGTCATGAACTCCGTCACGAGCGCATCATCGCTCGTCGTCCCAATGCGATAGTCACGGCTGGTCACGATCCCTAGCAGACGGCCATTGCTCGAGCCATCGTGCGTTACGCCGATGGTGGAGTGTCCTGTCTCACGCTTGAGACGAAGGATGTCTGAGAGCGTAGCTGTGGGGGCAACGTTCGAGTCGCTAGTCACGAATCCCGCCTTGAACTTCTTCACGCGTCGCACCATCTCCGCCTGCTCTGCGATGGGCTGAGAGCCGAAGATGAACGATAGTCCGCCATTACGCGCTAGCTCGATGGCGAGCGTGTCGTTGGATACGGACTGCATAATAGCAGAGACGAAGGGAATGTTTAGACGAATGCGGGGAGCTTCGCCACGGCGGTGGCGCACCAGAGGGGTGTGTAACTTGACATTCTGAGGAGTGCACTCACGAGTCGTGAGCCCAGGGATAAGGAGGTACTCCCCGAAGGTACGCGAAACTTCATTGACGTAGACAGCCATGATCTGTTGTTCTATTAAATATGACTCTGAAATTTCCGGACAAAATTACGCTATTTCCCCCAAATCTACAACCGACACACGCCGAATGATCTGGCTATGCAGACTAGGTGCTCGCTCTCGCGGGCAGGATACTCCTCTAGCTCCTGGAGAATCCCCTGATACTACCAGGAGAGCAGATACCTCAGCCCACTAGAGTCTGGTGGTATCTGCTCTCCTCATATATAGAAGGTGGGGTATCTAGGCTACGGCTAGCTCGTGATAGTCGAGAGCTCGCGAGCGATCTCTGGATTGACAGACTTGAGAGCGTCCAGGGCGAGGCGGGCAGCCTCCTGATGAGCTTCCTTTTTGTTTTGTCCACGACCAGTGCTCACGCGCTTGTCATTGACATAGATGGCGCAGACGAATGTGCCGCCCGAACGCTTAGGTTCGGCGAGCATGCGAAACTCCGCCTCGAGATGATGCTGCTGCGTCCACTCGAGGAGGAGGCTCTTGTAGTTCGTCGTCTTTTCCATAAGGCTCTCTTCTAGCTCCTCGAATAGGGGAAGAACGCGCTCTAGGACAAAACGCTCAGCTCTGGTGTAGCCCTGATCGAGGAAGATAGCCCCGATGAGTGCCTCCAGCGAATCGCCAAGAGCGTCTCCGCTCAGGCGTCCATTGCTGTAGCGTAGGAAGTGATCTAGACCCATGCGCTCAGCGACGGCATTATTTACCGCGCGCTTGACCAGGGCGGAGCGACGTTTAGATAGATCGCCCTCTGCCCAGTGGGGCTGCTCTTTGTAGAGATGGCCACTGACTGCCGTGCCGAGGACACTGTCGCCGAGGAACTCCAGGCGCTCATTATTGAGCCTAAATCCCTCTGCATCCGTGCCACTGGCGGAGCTGTGCGTAAATGCCAGCTCATAATATCGGAGGTCTCGAGGCCAGAAGCCGAGTACCTCGCGTAGACGAAGCAAAGGCTCCTGGGGACCGATCCCCAGAAGCCTCTGAATATTGTAGATTGCGCTACGAACCATACGAATAGTACTGATCGTACTTGGTTGGTCAGCTTGACGTACCTTGTGAAACGAAAGTCTATTAGCCCTGGTACTTCTTGAAGATCACGCTAGCGTTGTGCCCGCCGAATCCGAATGTATTGGATAGAGCGGCGCGCACGGTACGGCGCTGAGCTTCGTTGAAAGTAAAGTTGAGCTTATAGTCGATCTCGGGATCTTCGTCGCCAGCTTCGTGGTTGATCGTAGGAGGTACGATGTCCTCCTCTACAGCCTTGACAGCTACCATCGCCTCCAGAGCACCAGCAGCACCGAGGAGGTGACCGGTCATGCTCTTGGTAGAGCTGATATTCAGCTCGTAGGCGTGTGCTCCGAATACATCCTTGATCGCCTTCGTCTCAGAGATGTCGCCTACAGGTGTAGACGTGCCGTGTACGTTGATATAGTCGATATCCTCGGGTGTAAGACCTGCATCCTCGAGTGCATTGCTCATCACGAGCTTAGCTCCCAGCCCCTCGGGGTGAGTAGCTGTGAGGTGATAAGCATCGGCAGAGAGACCAGTACCTACTAGCTCAGCGTAGATATGCGCACCGCGAGCGATGGCATGCTCTAGCTCCTCTACTACCATACAGGCGGCGCCCTCACCCATTACGAAGCCGTCGCGGCTCGCAGAGAAGGGACGTGAGGCAGCCTCGGGAGCATCGTTGCGCGTAGAGAGGGCATTCATCATGTTGAATCCGCCCACGCCAGCTGCACAGATGCTAGCCTCAGCACCACCAGCTACGATAACCTTCGCCTTGCCTAGACGGATGAGCATAGCTGCATCGATCAGGGCATTGGTAGACGAGGCACATGCGCTAGCAGTAGAGTAGTTGGGTCCGTGAAATCCATACTTCATCGACACGTGACCAGCAGCGATGTCGCTGATCATCTTGGGGATGAAGAAAGGATTGAAGCGTGGTCCACGCTCCTTGTCATAGCCCATTACCTCTTCTTCGAAGGTCGTAAGACCACCGATACCAGAGGCAATGACCACACCGACCTTGGTCTTGTCTACCGTCTCGAGATCAAGCTTAGAATCCGCGAGGCACTCATCGGCAGCGACCATAGCGAACTGTGCAAAGCGGTCTAGCTTGCGCGCCTCCTTGCGGTCCATATAGTCGGCAACCTTGAAGTCCTTCACCTCGCAAGCGAAGTGAGTCTTGTGCAGAGAGGCGTCGAAAGCTGTGATAGCTGCGGCACCACTCTTGCCTGCCTTGAGTGCGTCCCAGGTCTCGGGTGCAGTCTTGCCCAGTGGGGTGATAGCACCGAGTCCTGTGATGACTACTCTCTTGAGCTCCATACTCTTGAGATTTGGTAAGCTTGCAGAGCGGCTATTAACCGATCTTGCTCTGGATGTAGTCGATAGCGTCGCCTACAGTCTTGATCTGCTGAGCGTCCTGGTCGGGGATCTGCGTGTCGAAAGCCTTCTCGAACTCCATGATGAGCTCTACCGTGTCGAGAGAGTCTGCACCGAGGTCGGCTGAGAAGTTTGCTTCACGAGTTACTTCGCTTGCTTCGCAGTTGAGCTTTTCTACGATGATTTCAACTACCTTGTCCTGAATCTGTGACATTGTCTTTGTTTGTTTGAGTTATACTATAATTACCTTTATCTTTACACCCGAATTTCTCTGAAGGGTCCGCCATGAGAAACAGGCTCCTGCACAGAGATTCTGTATGTGTGCACAAAGGTACGAAATAATAATGGATAATATAGCAATCCTTGCCTCTGGCTCCGGGAGCAATGCCGAAGCGATCGCCAAATATTTTTCTCTACACCACTCTATTAGAATATCTTGTATCGTGTCCAATCGTGCCGATGCGGGCGTGCTGGCTCGGGCGGAGCGTCTGGGGATTCCTCATTATTCATTCACCAATGCCGAGATGCGAAGTGGCGAAGCTCCGATCAAGCTGCTGCGCGAGCTGGGGATTAATCTAGTCGTCCTAGCTGGATATATGTGCTTAATTACTCCGCCGTGGCTAGAGGCTTTCCCACATCGCATTCTTAATATCCATCCTGCACTACTGCCTAGCTATGGCGGTAAGGGCATGTATGGGCATCACGTTCATGAGGCAGTGGTCAAGGCGGGAGAGAAGGTCTCGGGCATTACTATTCACCTCGTGGATGAGGAGTATGATCATGGGCGGCACCTCCTGCAGGCTACCTGTCCTGTGCTACCCGATGATACGCCCGACACGCTCGCTGGGCGCATTCACGCCCTTGAGCACCGCTACTATGCTATGGTCATCGAGCATTATCTGATGCACGAGCTAGCCTAAGGGCTGGATCGTCTGTGCTGTGACGCCCCTAAGGTCTCGGATCTTAGGGGCGTCATCATGTCTCGAGGAGACCGTATTATATATAAGGCGTGTGGAGCTTCGAGGAGGGAAGGCTAATCGCCTAGTGTCCAATGCTCTAGGAAAGGCGAAAAAATGATAGAACTTTTTGCCCAAAAACATCTATCGTTTTCGGAGACTAGTTCTAGCTCATGGATTCGAAGGGTAGAATGGGGCTGTCGGACGGGTGGTTTTCGCTCGGAGTGTAGCCCTCGGATGTGGTCGAGAGGCGTTGTGCGTTGATTTAATTCAGTCTCTCAATAAGGCGGGCTAAATACTAGCCTGTGCAGGAGAAATAATTTGAATAGGCGAGTTTGGTGTGAATAATCGGCTTGTATAGAGGTACTGGGGATTAAAAGTGAGGGCGTAGAGGTGTTTTTAAGTAAATGAGGCTGCGGAGATGATGTTTGATTCTAAACTATTTCGTAATTTTGTCCCAGATAGAAAATTGTACGTATGAGATTTGATGACCTTGATTTAGAATATGAGGTGCTGGACGGGCTTGAAGCTATGAATTTCGCTGAGACAACTCCCATCCAGGAAGCTACGATTCCCCTGCTATTAGAGGGGAGAGATATGATCGCCTGTGCCCAAACGGGTACGGGTAAGACTGCTGCATACCTCCTGCCCATTATCAATCGCCTAAGTCGTGGCGAGGGTTATGCCGATAAGGTCAATGCCGTAATCATGGCGCCCACACGAGAGCTGGCGGTGCAGATCGAGCAGCAGATCGAGGGCTTCGCCTACTTCCTCCCTATTAGTTCGGTTGCCATCTACGGCGGTACGGACGGGATCACCTTCGAGCAGCAGCGCAGAGGGCTAAGCCTCGGGGCTGACATTATTATTGCTACGCCTGGGCGACTGCTTTCGCTCCTCAACCTCCAGCATGCAGACCTCTCGAGCGTGTCTTACTTTGTCCTTGACGAAGCAGACCGAATGCTCGACATGGGTTTCATGGATGATATTATGCAGATATATAAGGTGCTGCCCGAGGACTGTCAGACGGTCATGTTCTCTGCGACGATGCCTCCCAAGATCAAGCAGTTTGCCAAGACTATCCTGCGCAATCCTGCCGAGGTAGAGATCGCTATCAGCCGTCCGCCCGAGTCGATCGACCAGTCCGTATATATATGCTACGAGGGGCAAAAGATGAATATCCTGCAGCACCTCTTCGCCGAAGAATCGCCTGAGCGAAGTATCGTCTTCTGCTCGAGCAAGCTTCAGTGCAAGGAGCTGGCACGTCGTGTACAGCGCATGGGGATCAATGCTGCCGAGATGCATAGCGACCTTGACCAAACGCAGCGCGAGCAGGTCATGAGAGACTTCAAGAGTGGAGCTATTCATCTGCTCATCGCTACCGACATCGTGGCGCGCGGTATCGATATTGATAATATCCGCATGGTCGTGAACTACGATATCCCCCACGACCCCGAGGACTATGTGCACCGCATCGGGCGTACTGCCCGCGGAGGCAATGAAGCTGGGATGGCTATTACGCTCGTCGGCGAAGACGAACAGAGCGACTGGGGCAAGATAGAGCACTTCCTCGGGCGTAGCGTGACCCAGCGTGCGATCCCCGAGAGCCTAGGCGCAGGCCCCGAGTACCGCCCTGAGGTGCGTCGTGCTGGAGGTCGTCGCGGTGCCTCTGCTGGTCGAGGCAGATCGGGTGGAGCATCTGGTGGTGGTCGTGGTAGAGGTCGCTCAGATCAAGGCAGACCTAAAGCTAACGGCTCATCCGAAGGTGGAGACGCTCAGCGCAAGTCGCGCAACGGACGTAGCGGGGGCAAGCGCCATAGCCGTCCGAAGTCAGGAAATAGAGAAAGCCAACAATAAAGAACATAATCAATCCAAAACACCAAAGCAATATGAACCAAGATTTGCTAACCGAACTAGAGGAGGGCGGTAAGAGCGCCCTCATGAAGCGAAAGATTATTTCTCACTTCGTAGAGAAAGGTCCTGCTACGATCACGGAGCTCGCCAAGGTCCTCAACTGTAGTATCCCTACGGTGACGAAGTTCATCGGTGAATTGATCCTAGCAGATACGATCAAGGATTATGGCAAGCTAGAGACGCAGGGTGGACGTTATCCTCTGCTCTATGGGCTTCGTCCAGAGTCTGGCTACTTCATCGGGGTAGACGTCAAGCACAATGCGCTCAATATCGGTATCATTGACTTCGTAGGCGATGCCAAGCAAGTCTATCACGATATCCCCTTCGCCCTCGAGAATACGCAGGAGAAGCTCGACGAGCTGTGCGCGCTCATCCTCGAGTACATGGAGCAAGCGGGATTTCGCAAGCGCGATATTCTCAACGTCAATATTAACCTTCCAGGGCGTATCAACCCTGAGACGGGGCATAGCTATACACTCTTCCACTTCGATCCCGACACCAATCTTGCCGAGGTGATTCAGAAGCGCATCGGCATCAGCACGACCATCGACAATGATACCCGTGGTATGGCGTATGGCGAATATACGCAGGGCGTGGCTGCTGGTCAAGACTGTCGCAATGTACTCTATATTAATGTAAGCTGGGGTATCGGTCTCGGCATCATCCTCGATGGAAGGGTTTACCTCGGTAAGTCTGGCTTCAGCGGAGAGCTCGGGCATATCGCCACTTACGACAATCAGATCCTCTGCCACTGTGGCAAGAAGGGCTGTCTAGAGACTGAGGTGAGTGGTCTTGCTCTGCATCGTGTGCTTCTCGAGCGTATCGCAGCGGGCGAAAGCTCTATCCTCTCTGATCGCGCTAAGCGCGGTGAGCCCATCACGCAGAACGATATTATCCAGGCAGCGATCAACGAAGACATTCTCTGCCTCGAGATCCTCAGCGATATGGGTGCTAGGCTCGGTAAGCAGATCGCGAGCCTCATCAATGTCTTCAATCCTGAGCTAGTGATCGTCGGCGGTGCGCTAAGCCTCACGGGGGACTACCTCACGCAGGCGATCCAGAGCGTCGTGCGTACCTACTCGCTCAACCTCGTCAATAAGGATACGAAGATCGTCACGGCTACCCTCGGCGAATATGCAGGGGTAATAGGTGCGTGCATGCTGGCGCGCAGTCGTCGCTTCTCCTAGGGTGCAGTCCCAGATGAATGCTCCTATATCATCGTCTAGCCCGTGGGGTCACCTCACGGGCTATGATATTATCCTCGGGTCGCAGTCCCCACGTAGGGTCGAGCTACTTGCAGGGCTAGGCGTTCCTTTTCGGCAGATGTCCTTGCCAGATCTCGATGAGAGCTATGATCCCACAGGGCTGACGCACGAGGAGATAGCCATTCAGATCGCCGAAGGTAAGGCGCGTGCCTACGAGAGTAGCCTCGCGGACGATACCTTGCTGATCACGGCAGACACGATCGTGGTGCTGGGGGACGAGATCCTCGGCAAGCCTCGGGACAGAGCAGACGCCGAGCGTATCCTGCGGATGCTTAGCGGTCGGACGCACGTAGTCGTGACGGGCGTATGTCTATGGACGCGTGCTCGCAGAGAGTCCTTCGCGTGTAGTACGGAGGTGAATTTCGCCACGCTGACCGAGGCAGACATTGCCTACTATCTAGATGTGTATGCTCCGTATGACAAGGCGGGAGCCTATGGCATACAGGAGTGGATAGGCTATCGTGGCATCTCGGGCATCCGTGGCTCCTTCTACAATGTGATGGGACTTCCGGTGCATCAGCTGTCGCGTGCGCTGGATAGATTTTGACATGTCCAGATAAATAGCTACCTTTGTGCCTCGTATCAATGTAGATAATAGGATTAATTAATTATATATAGAGATGAAGAGAACGTTCCAACCCTCGAACCGCAAGAGAAAGAACAAGCACGGCTTCCGTAGCCGTATGGCTACTGCCAATGGTCGTCGTGTGCTAGCTGCACGTCGTGCTAAGGGTCGTGCTAAGCTCACCGTTTCGGACGAGTACTAGTAGCTACACTTGCGGTCTCTCACCCAGACTTCGGTACTAGACTAGTCGTACCACGTCCAGCGAATGAGAGCCGGCCTCGGGAGGATGATGACCACGGTCATCGCCCTCCCGAGGCTTTTCGTTTGCTTTCCCCTTGATTGCTATTGCTCCCAGTAGTGGGGATGTGATGAAGTTGGTGCGCTGTGCAGTGTGAGAGCTTTGGCGGAGTGCGGGGAAAGTTGTACCTTTGTGGAGGTTTATGACCGAGTGTGGACAGATTTGAACTGCTTGCAACCACGAGAAAAAATGCTAAACTGGACTTCTATCCCTCCCTGCACGCCTGCAAGGGAGCTTTTCCATACAGCATTTATATAGGTACTCTTCGTGGGGCATGGTGTGCTTCGGGACTGTCGTGGCTATTGCCTCCAGCGTGGGCAAATAGCTTTAGGGCATTCGGGCGCCGTATGTACAAACGATTAAAGAAAATTAGATATGACAACCAATTATCTCTTCACCTCCGAGAGTGTCTCCGAGGGACACCCCGACAAGGTAGCGGATCAGATCTCTGACGCTATCCTAGACCGCTTCATGGCGCTCGACCCAGAGAGCAAGGTCGCGTGCGAGACGCTCGTCACGACTGGTCAGGTCGTCGTGGCTGGCGAGGTCAAGAGCGATGCTTATGTAGATGTGCAGACTACCGCGCGCGGTGTTATTAGCCGTATCGGCTACACGCGTAGCGAATACTGCTTCGATGCTACGAGCTGTGGCATCTTCTCTGCACTGCATGAGCAGAGTGCCGACATCAATCGTGGTGTGGAGCGCGCAGTGCGTGAGGAGCAGGGCGCGGGTGACCAAGGTCTGATGTTCGGCTACGCTTGCCGTGAGACGCCTAGCTATATGCCCCTGCCGATTGACCTTAGTCATGCCCTCCTGCTCGAGCTGACACAGATCCGTAAGCACGAACCCGAGCTCATGCCCTACCTGCGCCCCGATGCCAAGAGCCAGGTGACGGTAGAGTATGATGCCAGCCATCGCCCTGTGCGTATCGATACGATCGTGATCTCGACCCAGCACGATGATTTCGTCGCGCCCGAGGATAATACGCCCGAGGCGATCGCCCGTGCAGAGGAAGCTGTACTCTCGCGTATCCGTGAGGATGTGCGCACGATCCTCATTCCGCGTGTGAAGGCGCAATACAATCAGAAGGTGGCAGGCCTCTTCGGCGAAGACATCAAGCTGTATGTCAATCCTACGGGCAAATTCGTCATCGGTGGTCCTCACGGCGATACAGGTCTCACGGGGCGCAAGATCATCGTCGATACCTATGGTGGGCGTGCTGCCCATGGCGGTGGTGCTTTCAGCGGTAAGGATCCCAGCAAGGTAGACCGCTCGGCAGCCTATGCCGCGCGTCACATTGCCAAGAATATGGTCGCTGCTGGCGTGGCAGACGAGATGCTCGTTCAGCTCTCGTATGCTATCGGTGTGGCGCGCCCCATCAATATCTTCGTCGATACGCGTGGCACGGCACACGTGGACAGGAGTGATGCCGAGATCGCTCAGAGCATCGAGCGTCTCTTTGACCTGCGTCCCTACGCCATCGAGGAGCGTCTCAAGCTCCGTCAGCCTATTTATGAGGAGACGGCTGCCTATGGGCATTTCGGTCGTGACTCTCAGACGGTGACGAAGGAGTTCGTCACAGCGCACAACGGCACGAAGGTGCTTGAGGTCGAGCTCTTCACCTGGGAGAAGCTCGACTATGTCGATGCCATCCGCCAGCACTTCGGGCTGTAAGGGGATGAGTCTCTGCTAAGCATGAGGGCTACCGCAAGCACTGCGGTAGCCCTCATGCTTAGATGTGAAACTGAATCGTATTTTAAGGCGTATGGCGATGGAGAGCTTGCGATTTGTTCATTTCAAGATAAGTTTCTATGTTTGCAGCTGGATATGATGTCTGTATATGAGACTGATGCGCAACGTAGCTACTTGCGGAGTCTATCGTATCCAGAGTGGTTTAAAACAAATCTAGTGAATGTTACCATTCCCGTTCTTAAGAAACAGGCAAAACTTTCAGCACAGGATGTTGTTTCTGCGGTTTCGGATAGAGTGAAAAGCTTCATGCGTGCTCATGCTCGTGCCTCTCTGAACACCTCAACGTCTCCTTGGCAAAATGTGGAGAGACTCCCAGATGATCGAGTTGATGCGATCATTAAGGAACTTAAGATGCAGGAGAATATTCCAATGTGTGTGCCAGTCTATGCTGAGGATGGTATTTATATGTATTACTCGGGAGGTTGGATGACGAACGTGAAGGGACCGAGAGACAGGCGCCCACCCACGGAGATTACGATGAGATTCGTGGATCAGATTCTAGAAGTGCGTTTGGATTATAGAACTGGTCTAGATAGAATTGGTTTTAGCTTTGATAAATTCAAGCCCGAAGGTCAAGTCAAGGTTGCTCTCGAGGGTAATAGACCGGTATGGGAGTCGACGACTGCAGGATTCCAAACGGCAAACTTTGGATTCCAAATTAGGGCTGCTCGGACTGGTGGTGAACTTATAGAAGGAGACTTCTATGCCGCAGGCTATAATAGCGGAGAGTGGGTTGGATTTAATCTTAAGTGGTAATTCTAAATATACAGAGGTAAACTAAATATGCTAAAGAAAATCTTACTTGCCCTTGCGCTGTGCGCGGTCATGCTCTCGGCGGTAGCCCAGAGTCGCAAGCCATTCTATGTAGAGCTTGGCTCGCAGAATAAGTTCGTCTACGAACTCTCCCTAGGGAAGCACTGGGGGATAAACTCCAGCGCGGGCTTCGGTCCTGGTATCGCCTATTATGTTAATGGTTGGCGTGAGGGGCTTCGCTTCGATGCGTCCGAGCCTATGGTAGAGATTGCTCCGCGCTGGTACTTCGCCTCCGAGAGTGCTAGCCCCTATTATCGCAGTGGGATGTATATCGGGGCGACCTTCAGCAGTCAGCTCAAGGCTCTGCGCTTCTTCAATACCAGCGACTGGGAGCGTTCGTTTTATGACGACCACTTCACGATCGGTTTCGCGCCTACGCTGGGCTGGATATTCCCGCTGACAGAGAAGTCCTATCTCCGCACGGGGATTGCTCTCGGTGCTGTGTGGCAGCATCGTCGTAATGGGTATGGATACTCTGATTGGCAGAGACCTTCCAGCTATGGTGCGCCCATTAGGCTGGAGATCGTCTATGGTATTTGCCTCTAGTGTGCGGGGATTGATAGTTTCCATCTAGAGCAGGGGGCTAGGCGTGCGCTCGGTGGCGTGTTGCTTTAGTCTGTGATTTGCCCTAGGTCTCGTCAGAGATCTAGGGCGAATGCTGTCTAGACGCTTTCGGCTCCTTGGGGCAGTAATGCTCCCCTCGTCACTCTATGCTCTCGAGGTGGAATGCCTCTAGCTGACGGGTGGAGCTGAGGCTAAGTGAATAGGGGAGTCAAGGTGTATCATCTGTAGACCAAGCCTTGGGATACATAGACCAAAGCCTGGTCTATGTATTCCAAAGCTTGGTATATGTATCCCAAGGCTTGGTATAGAGATGGGTTGCCCTAGGTCGAGGGTTTGTGTTTGTGTGGTGTCGGATCGTGGATTTGGGTGGTTGCCTGTGGGGGAATGCTGTTGGGAGGTCTTCGGTTTGCGTGAGGAAGCGTATTTTGTGTATCTGTACGCTTGAATGGGGTGCTTTTTTAAGAAAATGTGCTTGATTAGGTGGGGTATGATCTAATTAATAGGGTGTGTTTCCCCGTGAATGTTGGGGTGGTTTGTGTATGTTGGGAGTGAAGTTGTGCGAGAAAACGAAGGAAAAGGCATTATATCATGATTTTTTTTTGAGAAAGACTTCTAAGAGTTATCATCGGAAGTGATGCCCTAAAAGCCCCAAAAACAAAAACTAAATGTTGCATCGTGTGGTATGTTTGTGCCACAAGTATGGTGTTCGTGAGTGTCCTGTGTAGACTTTGATAAACTGTCGAAGATT
Source organism: Porphyromonas sp. (assembly GCA_041854825.1). Taxonomy (GTDB): domain Bacteria; phylum Bacteroidota; class Bacteroidia; order Bacteroidales; family Porphyromonadaceae; genus Porphyromonas. The sequence continues at coordinate 24,679 of JBHACZ010000006.1, forward strand.
TATTATTTAACCTGAGTATTTCGTTTTGTCCTCTTTTGCAGAAATGCATATTTGCAGGATAAATATTTGCTCTATATTTGCGGTCGCAAACTCTGTGCACGCTCCGCGTCTATCTAGTGTATCTTCTTGGGGGAACGACACAGAGGTAGAGCATCAAGACAGAGAGAAGAGATGATATAAATAAGATTGAGCGTATATATAGTGCAGTATAATGCAACACGTAATATCAAAACGATGAAATTATTGAGACAATTTCTACTCCTAGTGCTTCTCGCGCTGACTGCTACGGCAGGGCTCGACGCACAGACTGCTCGTCGTGTGACGGGTGTCGTCAAGGACGTTAGTGGAGATCCACTAATCGGAGTGCAGGTAATCCCTGTAGGTGCTACAGCTAGTGGCACGGTGACTGACCTAGATGGTAACTATACTGTCTCGGTGCCTAGCGGAGTGGACAAGCTTCGCTTTACTTATATAGGTATGGCTGAGCAGGTCATCACCATCGGTGGTCGTGCCAAGATCGACGTAGTGCTCAAGGAGAGCCAGGAGATGCTGGAGACCGTCGTGGTGACTGCCATGGGTATCGAGCGTAAGAGCAAGTCGCTAACCTATGCTACGCAGACGGTGAGCGGTAGAGACCTTACGCGTGTGCAGGATGTAAACTTCGTCAATGCCCTGCAGGGTAAGACGTCGGGTCTGACCATCACGCCAAACTCTGGTGGTGCTGGATCTGCCTCTAAGATCCTCCTGCGTGGTAACGCCTCTATCCAGGGTAAGAACGCTCCGCTGATCGTAGTCGATGGTATCCCTATGAGCAACGGCGTAGCGCAGAATACCAATGGCTACAGCATGGGTTATGGAGCTGTGAGTGAAGGTAGTGACCCACTCTCGTCTATCAACCCCGACGACATCGCCTCTGTCAATATCCTCAAGGGTGCTAACGCTGCTGCCCTCTATGGTAGCGACGCTGCCAATGGTGTGATCGTGATCACGACCAAGAAGGGTAGTGAGGGTACGATCAAGGTCGATGTGACGACGAACGTGCAGATGGAGACGCCTATGCTCCTGCCTAAGTTTCAGGACACCTATGGTGCTAAGATCTCTGCTGATGGCAAGCTAGATGCTGCCTCATGGGGTGGGCGTATTGCCGACCAGACGGCTGAGCAGAATGCGTATGAGGGCATTGGCTCACGTGCGCACCAGATCTCTGACTTCTTCAACGTCGGCTCTACGATCAATAATTCTGTGTCTATCAGTGGTGGTACGGACAAGGTGCAGTCTTATCTCTCTGTATCTAATACGTCGGCTGCGGGTCTCATGCCTGGCAATAAGTTCCAGCGCAATGGGGTAACGCTCCGTGAGACGTTCAACTTCCTGAACAACAAGCTCAAGATCGACGTCAGCGGTAACTACACTTACTCGACGAACAACAACGCGATCAGCGGTGGTACGAACTATAACCCTCTCTACAACCTCTACCTCTCGCCTCGTAATGCCGATATGGACTTCTATCGTACGACATTCGAGCGTCAGGGTAAGTGGGAGTCTAACCTCATAACGATTTATCCTACCTATCAGGCAGGTATGAGCGGTGCTGCCATGGCTCCTCGTCAGGTAACGAATACCCTCGAGGGAATGGAGCAGGTGTGGTTCCAGGGTCGTGGTGTCAATGGCGCGAACAACCCTTACTGGATCATCAACCGCATGCCCAGTGAGACGATCACGCAGCGTATCTATGGTACGCTCACGGCTTCGTACAAGATCAACGACCTATTCGATGTGGTCTATCGTGCGAACTATGACCGTAACGAGATCAAGGGCGAAAGCAAGACCTACGCCACGACGGTGAATCCCTCTGGTCAGTATGTAGACCGTGGTCTCTACGCTTGGTCAGGCAATACGTCGGTGAACTTCTACACCGATGCTCTGGTGAATTATCGTCAGACCGTAGCTAAGGACTGGGCGCTCTCTGCCTCTGTCGGTGGCTCATTCAAGCGTGTGACGGGTCGCACGGAGTGGAATCGTAATAACGGTGTCTTCGACCGTACGATGTACAACTCTGTCGAGCAGCTCCCTAAGGTGATCAACCTCTTCAATCCTACTTCGTCGGTATCGACCGAACGTTCATTCAGCCTGCCTTCAGACTGGGCGCGCTCTGTCTTCGCTACGGGTCAGATCGGCTGGCGTGAGCGTGCATACCTCGACCTCAGTTACCGTGTAGACTGGTCGCGTGCCTTCTCACAGTTCGGTGGAGATGTAGATCCTTTCTATGGTTACTTCTCTGTAGGTGCCAATGCCCTCATCCATGAGTTCGTGAAGCTCCCCGACTGGGTGAACACGCTCAAGGTACGTGCCTCTGTATCTGAGGTAGGTAACTCTATTCCTAACTTCAACTTCGGAGCGCTCTCGTCCTCTACTGGTGGTTCTACTCAGGCAGCTCAGTATGTAGACTTCAAGAATCCTAAGCCTGAGACGGTGCGCTCATACGAAGCAGGTTTCGACCTTGCTGCGCTGAATAACCGCTTGAACTTCGACGTGACGTACTACAACTCGACGATGTTCAACCAGTTCCTCCCCATCTCTGGTAGCTCGGGTACTCTCCTGCCTATCAACTCAGGTGAGATCCGCAACCAGGGTATCGAGACGACGCTCAGCTATACGATGGATCTCTCTAAGGATCTGCGCTGGCGCACGAGCTTCAACTATGCGTACAACGACAACAAGATCATCAAGACCTACAACGGTCGCAACGACATCTCTGTATCGATCGGTGCTGGTGACCAGATCCGTATCTACTTCCGCGAAGGTGGCTCATACGGCGACCTCTATGTGAAGGACTTCGTGCGCTACAACGATCTAGACATGATGTATGGCCGTACGAACTTCGAGGGCAACCCCGTCAAGGTGGGCGATATCCGCCTCAACACTAAGGGAGCTCCCTCACTAGATAATAATGCTGGTCACTCGCTCTACCTCGGCAATATGAACGCCAAGCATACCCTCGGATGGGGCAACACCTTTAGCTATAAGGGTGTAGACCTCTATTTCCTCATCGACGGTAAGCTCGGTGGTAAGGTGATCTCCTTCACCGAGGCATACCTCGACCGCGATGGTGTGTCTAAGCGCAGTGGCGATGCCCGCAGTGGCGATCTGACGATGCAGGTAAACGGTGAGACGGTACCTGCGGTGATCATGCCTGACGGCAATAAGGCTCCTGCTGAAGTGTGGTACAATACCCTTGGCTCTGATCTTGTCGCTTCGCAGTATGTGTATGACGCGACGAACTTCCGTCTGCGCGAGCTTTCGCTCGGCTACACTTTCCAGAGCCTCCTCGGCAATGGCAAGGATCTCAACCTCTCACTCATCGGGCGCAACCTCTTCTTCCTATACAAGAAGAGCCCAGTAGATCCAGACGTGTCGATGTCTACGGCTAACGCCCTCGGCGGTGTAGACATCTTTAACCTGCCTACTTCGCGCTCTATCGGTATGAGTGTCAAGGTGTCATTCTAACCCCTAACCCTACGAATCACAATGAACGTCAATAAAGTGATCAAGGCGACGAGCCTACTCGTTATGACTACGAGCCTTGTCTTTAGCTCATGCACGGACAAGGTCGGCGATAACGAATTTAATACGATCAAGAATGGTAGTACCTCTACCAAGGTGACCGATGCAGCTACAGCTGTCGGTCTATTGCAGGGGGCAATGCCATTGGTACACGACTCGCGTGAGCATAAGTATCAGTATCAGTTCAACCTGCACATTGACAACTATGCAGGCTACCTCGTCATGGCGAATAAGCTCCAGGGACGTCTGCCTCGTACCCTCTCGCCTCATGCTGATTTCGAGACGGGTCCTCACGCCAACCTTCTGTGGGTAGCGCGTCAGGTAGTCCCTGTGATGAACTCTGCAGAGGAACTCCAGCGTCCAGAGCTCGGTGCTATTGGGGCGATCCTCTACAATTTCTCTGCCAGCGAATATGTCGATGTACACGGCCCTATGCCTTACACGGCTTACCGCAACCTGCAGAGCGAACCCCCAGTGAAGTATGAGAAGGTGAGCGACGTCTACAAGATGATCATCGCCGACCTCAAGAAGCAGCAGCAGATCCTCAAGGATCTTGGTACGCTCCCTGCTGAGCACCAGGCTGACCTTACGCGCTTTGACCGCCTGGCGGGAGGACGTCTGGAGAACTGGATCGGCTTTGCCAATGCTATTCGTGCTCGTATGGCAATGCGCATGGTCAATGTAGATCCAGATCTTGCCAAGCAGGAGTTCGAGTCTGCTGTAGCGGACGGACTACTCACGGAGAACATTCGTCTAGCAGATATCGGTCGTCACCCTCTCTTCATCATCTCTGAAGACTGGGACGATACCCGTCTGAATGCAAACTTCGAGAACCTCCTCTCGCGTCTGCATCACCCTGCCCTCAAGGCTTGGTTCAAGCCAATTCCTGCAGGCTTCAAGGATATGAATGGCGTGGTCACTGTACCTGCTGACAGGAATGAAGTCTTCGCTGGTATGCGTGCTGGTATGAGTACCTATGCCAAGGAGGAGAGTGAGTTTAGCCGTAGCTACAAACATTTCTCTGGGATCAACTCTTCTTACTCCATCAAGCCCATCTATATCTTCAAGCGTAGCGAAGTGCAGTTCCTCCTTGCCGAGGCGGCTCTTCGTGGGTGGAATAATGGCGGTGTAGCCGTAGCGACTGCCTATGGTCGTGGTGTTAGTTACTTCTTCGCAGACGAAGGTCTCGAGGGGCTAACCACCTACATGCGTCAGACGCCTGAGCAGTGCCCACAGCTTGACTATGTCGATTACTACAATAGCTACTACAATAGTCCCGCTGCCGAGAATGGCTCTGCTGAGCTAGGTGTAGCTTGGAACAATGCTTACAGCAACGAGAAGAAGCTCGAGATGATCATCACGCAGAAGTATATCTGTAACTATCCTCTCTCGCTCGAGGCGTGGAGTGACTACCGCCGTACGGGTTATCCTGTGATGATCTCGATACATCCCGATGATTCCGGTGATGGCTCTATCCCTCCTGCTGGCTGGACGGCTCCCGCTGGTGAACCACAGCCTGACCGCATGATCCATCGTATCCCATTCGTCAAGACTGGCTCGGTGTCACTCAACGATATCATCACCTCAGCTATTCCTGCTCTACAGGCAGAGGACAAGTCACTCTTCAAGGGTCGTGACTATCAGGCTTCACACCTGTGGTGGGACACGCCTACAGCGAACAACTTTCAGTAAAATATAATCATTGGCGGGGGGTGTCATGGCATAACACCCAAGATGCTCCCCGCTATGCTAATCAACTATAATAGTTCACAAAATGAAAAAGAGTTTACTCATCGCGGCTGCTAGCCTGATGCTGGCAGCTCCCGCGGCAGCGCAGACTTATGCCGAGTCGGCAAGCACTACGCTGTACAGCTTCGCGAATTACGAAGACATGGCACTACTCAAGTACTTCCGCGAACTCAATGAAAACGGGAAGATCTTCCCAACTTCAGCAGAGTTCAAGGCAAAGTTCGGTGTAGACGTAGAGCTCGTGCGTAGCCACGTTCGTAAGCGCGACGTCCTCAGAGGTGCAGAGAATCCCTATCTCTTCCCTAATCTCCGCGAAGGACGTACGGTATTCCTCAACCTACCTATGGGTACGGAGAAGGGAACGGGTGGTTTCCCCAGCGGTCAGTTTGACAATGATCCCTTCACCCTCTGGCAGTACACGGATCTTCATGGTGCGTGGAACCACGGCTTCTTCCAGGCTCCAGGTTCATGGGCTGACGCTGCGCACAAGCACGGTGTAGACATGATGAGCGGTATCAAGTTCTTTGATACGACGGGTAACCCTGGCGGTGTAGGCTCTGAAAACTATCAGAGTCAGATCCTGCTCACCAATGCGGATGGTAGCTATGTATATACCAAGCCCCTCATCCACCTGCTGATGTACCTCGGACTCGATGGTATCAACTACAACTGGGAGGCAACTGGTTATACGAACGACAATGTCGTGAACTTCCACAAGTCTCTCCGTGACTATGCGATCGAGAAGGGCTTCACGAACTATCGCCAGGCTATCTACACGAGCCAGTCATCTCTCAGCAACTCATATGCGAATGCATGGCTTTGGGATGCTGCCAAGGGGCGTCACATCGGTGACATCATGCTCAACTACTCTGGTGGTGACTTCGCTACGTCATGGGCTGCTAGCTCTGGTAGCCTTGCACAGAGCCTGACTGGTAGCTACGATCACCTCTACAATGGTGGCTGGATCGTAACGATGAACCGTGACTTCGCAGGTATGGAGGCTAATCAGAATAACCTCTGTCTCTGGGGTGAGCATGCCAACAGCCGCTTCGTGTCTAACAACTCTGGTGACACGGGTGCAGAGAAGATGAAGAACCTTCAGTACCTCTACGAGCGTGCTTTCTCTGGTGGTAATCGTAACGCTGGTCTTCTACAGCCATGGGCATCTAGTGACTGGGGTGATAAGCTTGCGAACTTCGGTGGTATCTCTCGCATGATCCCCGAGCGTACGACTATCAAGCAGAACCTCCCCTTCGTAACTTACTTCAATACCGGTGCTGGTGAGCGTTACTTCTACCGTGGTAAGAGTGCCTCTAAGGGTGGCTGGTACAACATGGCTTCGCAGGACATCCAGCCTACTTACCGCTGGCTCCAGTACCGCCTCGGTACCAAGGATGCAGTCGTACCTGTACAGGTAGAGTATAGCTATGAAGATGCCTTCACGGGTGGTTCTTCACTCCGCTTCAATGGTGAGGGGAATGTAGACGTGATCCTCTATCGCGGTCTCATCACGATCGGTCAGGACAATCCTGTAGCTAAGCTGGCTTTCAAGGCTGTGAGGGAAACGAACAAGACCAACGGTCTCTCGCTCCTCCTCCACAAGAAGGGTGAGCCCGCTACGACGTATCACGAGTTCAAGTTCCAGGATCTCTCTGGCAAGGCTTGGGAGGAACAGACTGTGAACCTCTCTACGCTCAAGAAGGGTGACGTGATCGACTTCATCGGCATCCGTATGGCTGAGAAGACACAGGATATCTACCTCGGTGGTATCTCTCTGTTCGACGACCGCCTCGAGGACTTCGCTCCTAAGGCTCCTACGGATCTCCATGCAGAGGTGAAGATGGAGACGCCTCGTAGCCTCTCTGTAATGCTCTCATGGAATGCTCAGGCAATCGAAAGCAAGGGACGCACGCGTGCTCAGCAGGGTCTTCTCTACAACGACGAAGCTGGTGTACACCACTTCGAGATCCTCTATCGCGATGGTGACAATGGCGCTATCCGCGAGCTTGGTCGCACGACGTCATGGATTGCTTACGTACCTACGGTAGACTTCAAGGAAGATGGTGAAGCTGGTGTAGAGCAGCCACAGTTCGGCGTACGTGCTGTAGGCGAAGACCTCAAGACGATGTCAGAGATCACTTGGATCTCTGTAACGCGTGAGCCTAGCTACCTCCTCCCTCAGACAGACCGCTACTGCAAGACAGCCCTCAACCCCCAGGCTGATGGTGCTGACGTAGCACGTCGTATCCGCTACCTCGAGAGGGTAAGCACGACGGGTGCAGAGACTGACCTCAACTATGTAGCTACAGGTCCTGACAGCGATGGTGACAACTATGTTTACCACAAGACTTCTAATCTCGTAGTGAAGCAGGGTAAGACGATCAACTTCACGTTCAAGGCATTCGGTGACAACGTAGCACAGGGCTCTCCTACGCGTGACGGTCTCCAGTGGTGCTGGGCTGCTACGTACATCGACTGGAATAACGATGGTGTCTTCGATGCTACGGGCGATGAGAAGATCAAGGAGCTTGCTCTTGGTACAGCTCGTAGGGCTACGCCACAGTTCCAGACGACGGGTGTGACGAAGTCATTCATGATCCCTACAGATGCTACTCCAGGTCAGAAGGTACGTGTACGTGTGATCTTCACCGACGCTTGGTTCCCCGAGCCTACGCCATGTGCTTCTACTGCTAAGGGCTTCAGCTTCGACTTCGACATGATGATCGTGGGTGACAACCCAGGACGTCCATCTACGGATCTTCACGATGCTGGTGATCCAGAGCCTCCAGTACAGCCTACAGCTCCAGGTGCAGCAGATGAGGTATTCACGAGCAACAACTACTCTCGTGTATTCCCTAACCCTGCAGTGAACGTGCTCAACTTCGAAAACGCTGACCACGCTTGGATCTTCACGCTTGACGGTGTCCTCGTTCGCTACGTTGCCGATGCTTCTACGACTGTAGACGTTAGCGCTCTGCCTGCAGGTACCTACATCATCAAGACTGAGAAGGACCGCGTAACGCGTAGCCACAAGGTAGTAAAGAAATAACCTTCTCTCCTCTGCGGTGTGTGCCTCGCTGGCACTCGACACCTAAGGTTAGGCATCGCCCTACTCTGCTACGGCAGGGTAGGGCGATGCTCTTTGTCTGACGGTGTCGAGGGTGCTCTAGGCCCGCTCGGGGTGCACCCACCCGTATGGGAACGCTTCGCTTTTGTTCGTCTTAGGGACTTACCTTAAGTCCCCGAGACGACTTACAGTAAGTCCCGCTGGCGACTTACTGTAAGTCCTGATCGAGGTAAAACGTAAGTCGTCTTTGTGCATTGCGAGATGTGTTCGTCATTAACAGGGGACATTCTTTTCGGTGGGGGTGAGGCTCGGGGAGAGATGGGGTAGTTGATAGATTTGGAGGATCTGAAATAAAGAGGGTGGTGTGCGAGTGTTGGTTTATTAAGTGGGGTGTATTCTCCGTGTTTGATTGTTTATGTTTGCTAATTCTCTGTGCAGGACGATGATATATGTTCGCTGTGGGGTGTCGGTGTGTCTTAGTTTGTGGGATTGATTGGCGTGATTGGGTGATTTAGGAGAATTGATGGGCTTGTGGGGTATTTGTTTTTGCCTATCTTTGCACAGTGCTCTCTAGGGGATGCTTATGGCGTTCGATGGGAGGCACACGAAACTGCTTAATCTGTAACTATAATAATTATGGCAAGAAAAAAAGTCGCAATCTGTTTGGGGCTTGCATCTCTGCTCCTTGCGTCTTCGGCGGTGGCTCAGAACCCCACGAAGTACGTGAAGTGGAATGGACCCAATGACAAGTTCTCTGAGGCGTACACCAACTGGACGCCAGGACAACCCCTTTATCCTAATGCAGCCGAGGATGAAAACTTCTTCATCGCTCGCGTGAAGTATCGTCACCGATTCATCAACCGCGCTACACAGGCGGTCACAGGGATCAACAACGAAAACGAAAAGAAGGTCCTCAACTGGGTGCCCATCGGTACTGCCGATGATGGTAACCCTAATGCCCTTCCCTCGGGTATCTTCGACAGTGATGTATTCTCTATGTGGAATATGCTCACGCACTATGGTAACTGGACAGCTCCGCTCGTACGTGTGCCAGGTGCCTTCATGGATGCTGCCAATAAGAATGGTGTGACTACGTCGGCTCTCGCCTCAGTACCCTGGGGTGTGACGATTAGTGCGGGCGATGGCAATCACGGTAGCAATATCGCAGCCCTCTATCGTGGAGGTGCCGATAAGTTCATCGCTCTGCTCAAGCAGTATGGGATGAGTGGATGGGGTATTAACTCTGAGTACTCTGCATCGACCTCATTCTTTAACAACACATTCACCTTCATGGGTGATGTCTATCAGAAGGCAGTTACTGATGGACAGTGGCCTCAGTACTCGATGGTGTGGTACACCCTCGTGACCAATAGTGGCTATGGTGTGGCTGATGGTCTGACCACGGGTAACCTCCGCTGGTTCCATGACAATGGTCGCCCCACGTCGAACTTCGTATTCGGTAACTACAACTGGGGAGCCAATCAGCTCGTTCAGAACAGAACGCTCGCTGAGAGCGTAGGTCGTAGCTCGCTCGATGTCTATGCAGGTATGAACCTGCAGGGTGCTCAGGGACGTTTCTGGAGAACCCTCAAGGATCATCCTACCTCTATCGGTCTATGGGGAGCGCACACGACGAATATGTTCTTCAATAACCGTAACGAGAATGGCTCTGCTCCACTCAATCAGCAGCAGACCTATCTGACGCGTACGGAGCGTTTCTTCTCGAACGGTAATCAGAACCCCGCCAAGGCTATCGAAGTCAAGGATGGTCTCGGGATCTCTGCTAGCTGGCTCCAGGACTTCCATGGCGTGAGCGCCTTCGTCTCTGCCAAGAGCGTACTGCAGTGGGATCTAGATAAGATGCCTTTCTACTCGTTCTTCAACATGGGTAATGGCCGCTTCTTCAACGTCGAAGGTAAGAAGGTCAGCAATGCTGAGTGGTACAACCTCGGTATGCAGGACTATCTGCCTACATGGCGCTATTGGTTCGCGACTTCTTACCTCGGTCACACGGTAGCGGACAACGGGCTCAAGGCTACGTTCACATGGGACGATGCTTGGTTCGGTGGTTCTTCACTCGAAGTGTCTGGTACGACGAGCGAGGAGTACTTCCACCTCTTCAAGACGCAGTTCGCCCTCAAGGATGGCGACAAGATCCGCCTACGCTATAAGGTCGTGAGCGGTTCGGCTGATCTGATGCTCTCAGCCTCTGCCAAGGACGCTGAGACGGCACAGATGAACGCCAACCTCTTCAACGCTTCAAGCATCGAGCTTGGCGAATGGAAGGTGGCAGAGGTGACTGTCGGCAATACACTCACTAGCCTGCGTCTCGCAGGTCGTGAGGTAGCGGCTATCGCTCTGCGCTTCCGCAATGCTAATAACCTCGTGCTGCGCATTGGTGAGTTCTCTATCATCCGTGGTACTGTGACTACGCCAGAGAAGCCAGTGATCGACAACGCCAAGACGCATGCCTACAACTATAGCTACAAGGGTATCGATGGTAAGATCATCTTCAACATGCCTAAGCCTGCTAGCTTCGGTGCGCTGGATCATGTGTACAATGAGGATGTGAATACTGCCTTCTTTAAGGTCTACATGCAGCAGACAGGTCAGGAGAAGGTATTCGTGACAGCTACGACGTCATGGGCAGCTCTAGCCTTCTCTGCACCATTCAATGTAGAGGGCGAGAAGAAGGTGAAGTTCGGTGTGAGCGCTGTCGGTCTCGATGGTGTGACGGAGAGTGATATCGCTTGGTCTAATGAGCTCAATGCTGGCTCACACGACATCAGCGACGTGATCACGCTCGACAAGCCTGTGATCAAGCCAGGACAGAACTTCACTGTCGGCTTCGAAGATCCTTACCATGTGACGGCTACCTGGACGATTACCAATCAGGCAGGTACAGAGGTTTACTCTGGCTCTGGTCGTCAGATCACGACGAGCATTGCCGATAAGGGTATCTACAACCTTAAGGCGACGTGGACAGCTAATGGTCAGGTTAAGACTGAGGTCAAGGCTGGTTACATTCAGATCTCTGATGCTAGCGTAGGTGCTTTCCCAGAGATCCTCACGCTGACGTTCAATGGCGACGGCTCTACACATGTGACGACTCAGCAGAACAAGATTAATGACCTTGCCTATACGGGTAAGCCAGCCGATGGTCAGGCATCACGAGGCGTTCAGATCGAAGAGAAGCCTTTCGGCGCGCTCGCCACTGACCTCGGTCTCGATCAGGATATGCTGCATAAGTCATGGTCGCTCGGCTACTGGGTGAAGTTCAACGCTGTAACGGGCAATACGATCCTGCTAGACTATCGTGACCCAGCCTATACATGGCCATACAATACTTGGGGTCACATGCGCGTGGTGTACTACCCAGAGCTCAAGCTCGTAGAGGTATATCGCCGTATCCGCCTGCAGAATGGTACAGACTATCTCACGCAGCAGTACCGCATGGACATCACGCCAGGTGCGTGGTATCATCTCACCTATGTCTTCACAGGTCTCGATGGTGGTGCGCTCAAGGGTAATCTCTACATCAACGGTCTTCCCGCTGAGCCTATCCTCTATAAGACGATGAGCAACCCCGACGGCGTGCAGGGTCTCGATGAGCGTGGTCTCAATGCACAGGACTACCGTGCTAGTAGCCTGCTGATCATCGGTGGTCCATCATTCCAGGCCTCTGGTATCAATGGTGTCGTGGATGATGTGAAGCTCTTCAAGTCTGCCCTCACGCCAGAGCAGGTACGCACGGAGATGAATACGGGCATGCCTACCTCTCCTGGTGCTGTCGGTTACTGGGACTTCGAGGGTACACCTATCGATAATGAATTTGCTAGCGTACTCTCAGGAGGCACCAGCGGTCGCCTCAGACTCGGAGAGTTCGTCTCTGGCTCTGGTGAGGGAGTAAACAACTTCCGCCGTGTGGTAGCTGGCTTCGATGCTGGTTCGCCCTTCGTGCCTGGTACTGCCTTCGCGGTCAAGACGAAGCCAACCTTCACGTTCGATCGTGGTGCGCTGACGAATCAGACTGGTAGCGATACTGCTGGTAGTGCTAAGGTGAGCTATGCCAAGACTGGTACCTACAGCGGTACACTCACGCTGACCAACGGATGGGGTAGCGTAAGCAAGACTATCGAGGTAATCACTGTACAGGACGGTGGTAGCGTAGAGATGACCGACGAACTTAGCCTGCAGGCGTTCCCCAATCCATTCGTGGAGTCTGTGAACGTACGCTTCGCTAATGCTGGTGACTACATCCTCGGCGTGTACGACCTCTCAGGTACGCTCGTAAGCCGCGAACTCGTAGGTGCTGCCGCTGGTGGTGTGGTGTCTGTAGACATCAATACTCCTGCTGGTCTCTACCTCCTTCGCGTAACGACTGCAGAAGGTAAGCTTCTTCAGACGCTCAAGATTCAGAAGAAGTAATTCCGCGCTCTGCGCATACTTCGCAAGCTCTCGGGGGCATAGGTCGCATCGGCGATCTATGCCCCCGAGGCGTAGTATCATTATGTAGCTGGTGTCGCTTCCGCTTCGAATGCTCTCACTGCCTTCTCGGGAAGGTGCTATTGCCCTTCCGAGAAATGATAGAACTTTTTGCCCAAAAAATTCTATCATTTTTCCACGGGTGTGGAAGGCTCTGTATAATAGGCTTTTTGATGCTTCATATTGCTGGATCGTTGTGCTAGGGTGAGGCTTTGATTGAGTGGAGGCATGGGGTAGGTGCGTGAGGCTGGCACCGTGAATACAGAGAGACCGCCTAGGCGAGACGTCCCACTTGGGGGACGACATCGCTTAGGCGGTCTCGCTTGTATAGGGGGATGAGGATATTACCAGAGGACGAAGTCTTGGTAGTCGGTCAGCATATGGAAGGTTAGCCCGATCCCGATAGCACGCCACCACCATGACAAGCCCATGTGTCTGTAGGGTAGAAAGCACATCAGGCAATAGAGGGCTATCATGGGATAGCTATGCAGTGGGTGAAAGCCTATACTCATGCGCTCTGGGTCGAAGATCGGATCAGCCAGTAGGTGATCGAGATCGACCAGCATCGTCAGGAGCATAATGCCATACGCCTGCCACAGCCTTGCCTTGCCGAAGAAGGCATACGCCAGCGCCAGCGGAGCGACGAAGTGTAGCCCGTAGTGTACGACAGCCTGGAGCATCATGCGAGAACTCCGAAAAAGCTAAGTACCAGCAAGACCAAGATGATCGCGATGAAGCAACCACAGCCCTTGCGAACGGAGTCTCCGAAGCTCTGACCACCTCCGAAGAGCGCCCCTATGCCTGCCAGCAAGAGGATGAAGAGTACGATGTTTAGCATTGGGCGAAAACCTAATAAGCGAAGGTAAATGGAAAGATCTGACGAAGTAATAAATTGCTCCGCAGAGACTACTGGACGAAAGTCATCTCCTCGATGAGGCGAGGACAGCGACCTAGCTCGTCGATCACCATGAGGATATAGCGGATGTCGCAGATGATACTACGCTGGTAGTCGGGGAGATACTGGATGTCTCCGCCTACGCCTTCCCAGTTGCGGTCGAAGTTGATCCCGATGAGGTTGCCACGTGCATCGAGGACAGGGCTACCGGAGTTGCCTCCCGTGGTGTGGGTAGAGGCGGCGAAGTTCACTGGCATTCGGTACGAACCATCAGGCTGACGCACTGCCCAGCGGTTGTCCTTGCCATAAGACTGATTCGCATAGATCTCCTTGAGGCGAGGCGATACGACGAATTCCCAAGTCGTGGGGTCTTCTTTCTCCATCACACCGTCGAGATAGGTCTGATGTGCATAAGTCACACCATCACGAGGATGATAGCCACTGACGTTGCCGAAGGTGAAGCGGAGCGTAGAGTTCGCATCGGGCCATAGCTTGTCATCGCTGTGCAGGGCTAGGAGTCCGCCGATATAGGTGCGACGCGCCCGCTCGATGGGGTCATCATATTGAGCGAGAGCGCCTCGGAGTGCATCGTATTCGTCGCTTACGCTACGAGCGAGACGGCGCACGAGGGCATCGGCCTCGGCATCTGCTGGACGACCAGCACGCATGTCTAGGAGACGATCGGCTGTCGTGTAACTAGAGGCGTAGAGCTTATCGACATACTTATCCACAGAGCCGTAGGTCGTGATCCCTTCACGGATGGCTTCTGGCCAATGAGCTCTGTCCACACGAGCGCAGTACTCACGAAGGAGCGCCAGGGCAATGCGGGCATCTACCCGAGCATCGTATTCATCGGCATAGAAATGTCGCACGTCTGCCTCAGCATCTGGGAGCTTGAGTGCCTGCGTGATCTCTATGCCAGTGAGCCCCTCGGAGATATACCAGAGACGCTTGCGGAGGTCTTCGCGCTGGGTGATCGCTCGGCGAATGGTCGCGATCGCCTGCGCATAGCCAGCATTAAGCTTCGTCCCCTGGGTCTGGTCGAGGAGCGTCTGCATCTGTAGGCGCTTTGCTTCGCCTAGCTTGCGCACCTCGATTCCCCAGTTTGCCCCGATGGCACGCTTGTACCCGTTCTGACTAGAGGCATACTTGGAGGCGTACTTAATATTGATAGCGGGGTCGGCAAGCATCTCAGCAAGCATTGCCTCCTGGCGAATGCCACGCATACGAATGCGAATGTCATTGTCTATCGTGCGCCATTCCTCGACTTCCTCGGGTAGATAGAAGCGATTCGTACGACCAGGGAAGCCCATGATCATAGCGAAGTCGCCCTGCTGGACGCCCTGCGTAGAGATGTTGAGCCAGCGCTTGGGGCGCAGGGGGATATTGCTCGCAGAGTATGGAGCAGGATTGCCATTGGCATCGGCGTAGATACGGAAGAGGGAGAAGTCGCCCGAGTGGCGAGGATAAGCCCAATTGTCCGTGTCGGCACCGAACTTCCCGATGCTACTAGGGGGTGCGCCGACGAAACGAATGTCTCGGTACACCTTCTTGGTGAACATCAAGTAGCGGTTGCCGTTGTAGAACTGCTTGATCTCAACCTCCGTCCCATAGGGAAGGTTGCCTGCCCGTTTGGCAGCAAGCCCATTGAGATAGGTAGGCGAGAGATAAGACATATCGTTGGGGTCCTTGATCCGACGAAGCTCCTTGCGCACATAGTCGGTGACATCCTCTATGCCATCGATGAAGGTAATGCTAATGTCTCGAGCGGGTAGCTCAGCTGGGAGCGACTGCGCCCAAAAGCCGTCCTCGAGATAGTTGTGCTCCACAGAGCTCAGGGCACGGATAGCGTCATAGCCACAGTGGTGGTTGGTCAGCACCAGACCTTGGTCGCTGATGACCTCGCCTGTGCATCCCCAGTCGAAGATCACTACGGCATCACGCAGGGAGCTGCCGCTGGGATTGTAGATGTCATACTCGGATAGCTGTAGCCCGCGCTGCTGTAGCTGGGGGTAGAGGCTGTGTAGCTGAGACATCAGCCACATCCCTTCGTCCGCTATCGCTGAGAAATTCACCGATAGTAAGGCGGCTAGGCTTAGGATCGTCTTCTTCATATTCGTAGGTTGAGTTAGTGATTACTTGATTTCGGGATCGGGGGAGAGTGCCATCGAGGCATTGTAATATTCCCGCTCGCCTGTGACTTCACGCCCTATCCATTCGGGCAAGTCGTAGGTCTCCTCGGGGCTATCGACCTCTATCTCTGCGAGCATCCTGCCTGCGTGTCGCCCAGCGAAGATATCGACCTCCCAGACGTGATCGCCCACGGGGACGAGATAGCGGTCCTTGATGACCGTACGGGTGCCACAGAGCTTCATCAGGGCGCGAGCTTCCTCGATGGGAATGGCGTACTCATACTCCTGGCGCATCAGACCCGTGGGGTCGCTTGGTCCCTTGATCGTGAGGAACCCTTCGTCGTCTCGAATGCGAACGCGTACTGTCGGGCGCACCGAGAGATAGCCTTGCTCGATGTGATAGACTGTGGTGGCTTCGTCTCGGAAGGCTTCGCTCGTGACGAGGTATTTGTGCTCGATCTCCATCGTAGGATATTTGTGCGGGTGTGGGGAGGGTTTACTTGAGCTGACCGATGGTTACCTGCGTCGCGCCGAAACTGTATTCTCGGAAGGAAGCATCCTGCCAGTGGCAATGCTTGTACTTGTGCTTCAGCTCGCCGACTATTTTGCTTCGTAGGACGCCTTCGCCTTTACCGTGGATGAAGACGATCTTCGTCCCCGTCTGGCGTAGATGCGCCTGCATGACATTATGAAAGTGTCCGAGCTGATAGTTTAGGATCGTGGCATTGTCCATCCCTGCGGTCGAGTCGATGAGTGCCTCTATGTGCAGATCTACGACGAGCGGTTCACCAGGACGGCGCGCTGGCGTCGAGTCCTGCTTGCGTGGGGTGGGCTTGGTGTCTCGGGTCTCCTGCATCGCCGTACGCAATGCCTCGGCATCTACCGCCCGAGGTGAGGTGTAGGGCTTACCATCGCGGACCAGCTCTAGCAGGAGTGCCTTGTCATCCATGTAGTCATTGTCGGTAAAGCTATGTAGCTTGAGTAGGCGACGTGGATCAGGCTTGAGCTCTATCGAATAGTTGTCCACGTAGACCCCTGGATTCTCTGCGAAAGCGATGAGCTGCACGCTCAGATGCTCGCGACTATTGAGGTCAGAGACACCGATCGTCTCTAGAAGCTCATCATGATCGGGCAAGAGAAGTCCGTGCGCATGCATCCGCCAGCGGTTGCCTTCGCGCGAGCTGTACATGTAGTAGAGGCTATACTTGCTATCGTTGATGAGGAGGACATCGTACGAAGTCGTGCCAAGCCTCTGAATATCTAGGGGGATGAATGCCAGCGAAGCATTCACAGTGCCCGATGCTGGGACGAAAGTGTGGGGAGCGGGCACCTTGATCTCTGCCTCACGTGCCTCCTCGGGGAAGTAGTCTTCTACACGAGAGATGCGCTGTGGCTGGGGTGACGTGCTAGCCGTGCGGTCGGTTCGCTCCGATGGGCTGGCGGGAGCCTTCGCCCCCCTAGGCTGTGCGCTGCCCTCGACCTCCACGGGCTTGCGCTCGAAAGTCGGAGGCTTGTACGCTGGTGCGAAGGTGTCACTGCTCTCGACGACCACACACTGGTGGAGTGGTGTCGGGATCTCGAAGCCGTCAGCATCCTCTACCCAGGCAGTATCGCGCGAGATACGTACGACCTTGCCCCCACCGACTGCATCGAGGAAGCGGACGGTAGCACCGACGGTAATGTTGTGATTGCTCATTGTCCTAATGCCTTAATTTTGTTTTTCTCAAAGGTACGACTTTCTGCCCAAAGGATGCCGTGGCAATAACGAACAAGGGCTACCAGCATCTCTGCCGGTAGCCCTTGCTACTTGATTGTGGTAGTCCATAGGGGAATCGAACCCCTCTTTCCAGAATGAAAATCTGGCGTCCTAACCGATAGACGAATGGACCATCCTCGTGCATATCCCAGAGGTCGAGCCTCGGGCTATGCGATGTCTTTGCCTAAATTAGGCGAGGCGTGCGATCTGACGAGCGAGCTTGCTCTTGAGGTTTGCAGCCTTATTCTTGTGGATAATGTTCTTACCTGCCAAGCGGTCAAGCATCGATGCGAGCTGAGGCAGCATCTCAGTAGCTTGAGCACGATCTGTCAAAGCACGGAACTTACGCACTGCATTGCGAGCAGTCTTTGCGTAGTAGCGGTTGTGCAGACGACGCTTTGCTGTCTGACGGATACGCTTAATCGATGACTTATGATTTGCCATTTGTACTTCTAATCTACTTTATATTCTTATTTGTAGTCCATAGGGGAATCGAACCCCTCTTTCCAGAATGAAAATCTGGCGTCCTAACCGATAGACGAATGGACCATCCTAGGTAAGCAATTGGATTCAGGCGCTAGACCCTCAATTGCGAATGCAAAGGTAGAACAAAGTTTTCATTCCCACAACACCCCCGCGAAAAAAGTCTCTCTCCTCCCTCGTATAGAACGCCTTAGTCGTAAGTGACAAAGAGCAGTACTGGAGCCGATGGATGTAGCTCGATGGTGTCGGCGGAGGCACGATTGAGCGTTCCGCACCAGAGCTGTGGGAGGATCGCGCCATCTAGTGGCCATTCGGCTCCTATCAAGGTGAGCGGTGCAGGCTCGAAGCAGAAGACAGAGAATGCTGTCCCCGTGCCGACCTCTACGGTGCAAGGCTCTGTGATGAGGCGGAAGTACCCGTGATCGGTGAGCATCACCAGCTCATCGACCAGCCCTACGTATGTCGGCAGGAGGGCTAAGATGCCCAAGGCGTGGTCCTCGCGTCCACCACTAGCCCCGAGTAGGGTCACTCGTCTAATGCCTCGTGTGCCACTGGTATAGCGGATCGCTTTGGTTAGGTCGTTCGTTTCCTGCTCACTGATGCGGTGCGTTCGTCCAGAGAGCCGTGCCATCAGTTCGGGCGCGATAGAGTCGAGGTCGCCTACGACATCATCGGGCAGACGATCAGCCCCGTAAGCGAGCAGTTTGTTCGTCGCACCATCGCAGGCGATGAGCCTTCCCACGCCCGTGTACCACCGATTGAGGGCTGAGAGCGGGAGCGAATGCTGAGGGAATGCCCCATTGGCAAGGACGATCGCCTTGGGCAGGGTCTCTAAGCTAGGACGTGTATAATGCTTCATACGGATACCTATATATAATATGGTCTAGGTCGGCGTGTCGAGACCTTAGGCTAGTGCCTCCTCTGCTCGCATGAGCCTGCGCCAGTGACGGAGCCCGAGGATCGACATGACGAAGTTGATAGAGAATACCACCATAGAGATATAATCCCCCGAGTAGCCGAAAAGGATCGCCCCAGCGAGGTTCGCCACCATCCAGCACCACCAGTGCTCGATATTCTTATTGCTCAGCAGGAGCATCCCGATGACAGATGCCCCAGTGGACAATGCGTCTGCCCAGGGTAGGCTACTGTATGGCTCGAGCAGGTAGTAGAGCGCGACATACAGTATCGGCAGGGCAGCTATGCACAGGAGCCTAAGCCTGCAAGGGGCAGGGCGGATCGGCTTCTCAGCACCAGCGGATCCTCTCGCCCACATCACCCATCCGATGATACTCGTGATGAAGTAGTAGACGTTGATAGCGATGTTGCCGATGAAGCTTGCCTCCCAGCTGATGACGATATAGAAGAGTGGGAGTATTACTCCCACGGGCCACAGCCACATGCTTGCCCGATACTCGAGGGCGACCCAGAGCAAGCTCAGCGCTGCGCCTGTGAGCGTCAGCCAATGCTCTACGACGAAAGGAATTAACATCTCCATACTCGGAACAAAGATAGTAAATTGTGTCTTTAAATTCGGCATCGGAATGTCCAAATTCTGAAGCAATGTATGCCGAAAATTTGGCAGTCTCGGGAAATGTTGTACCTTTGCAGTGCATTCGAGAGGGAGATTCTCCGGCGAATGAATGTACGCGCGGCAGTGGTGTAATTGGTAGCCACGTCAGACTTAGGATCTGATGCCGAGAGGCGTGGGGGTTCGAGTCCCTTCTGCCGCACAGAGTGAGAGCCAGATGATAGCAATATCGTTTGGCTCTTTCTTTGTATCTGGGCAGAGTGCGGGGAGGTTTGCAGGTAGAGTAGCATTGCCCTCAGAGAATCGATGGATGTTTTTGGGGAAAATGATGGATGTTTTTAGGGAAAATGATAGAACTTTTTGGGTGAAAACATCGATGTTTTTGGGCAAAAAGTTCTATCATTTTCTGGAAGATGGTAAGTCGCTGATAGAGAGTGTGCTTTTGGGAGCGGGGGAGCGGTGCTGGATGTGGCGTGTCGGACGGGTCAGACAAGTCGGACTGGTCGGACGAGTCCGACGAAAGAGTGGGATACGTGCGCACGGTGTGGGTTGTTTGTAAAGGCGAGCTCGGGCAAATGGATAGATCCATTTGCCCGAGCTCGCCTATTTGTAGGGGGGGCTATTGATCGCCCGTGGGGTGATCTAGCTGATGCGCATGGGTGGCTTGACTACTTCGGCTGCTAGGAGGCGACCACGCACGACGATGTTGATGCGTGAGCCGATGGACGAATGCTCCTTGGCGACGTAGCCCATGCCGATACCTACCTTGAGGGTGGGGGACATCGTACCAGAGGTTACTTCTCCGATAACGTTGCCTTCAGCATCAGCGATCTCGTAGTGTGAACGGGGAATACCCTTGTCGATGAGCTTGAAGGCAACGAGCTTGCGGGTGATGCCCTCTGCCTTCTGCTGCTCGAGGAAGGCGCGTGAGGGGAAGTTCTTCCCTTCTGCGAACTTGGTGATCCAGCCGAGCCCAGCCTCTAGAGGAGAGGTCGTGTCTGTGATGTCATTGCCGTAGAGGCAGAAGCCCATCTCTAGACGGAGCGTGTCGCGTGCGCCGAGACCTATGGGCTTGATGCCCTCGGGTGCGCCTGCCTCGAAGATAGCCTTCCAGATCTTCTCTCCATCCTGTGGGTAGAAATAGATCTCGAAGCCACCAGCTCCTGTGTAGCCTGTATTGGATAGTATGACGTTGTCGCAGCCTGCGAAGCGACCTACGCGAAATTTGTAGTAGGGGATGTCACTCAGATTTACGTCCGTGAGGCGCTGTAGTACCTCAAGTGCCTTAGGTCCCTGGATGGCGAGCTGACCGATGTTGTCGCTACTATTCTCGAGGATCGCGCCTACGGCGTTGTGGCTGGTGCACCATGCCCAGTCTTTGTCAATGTTGGCAGCATTAACCACGAGCATGTACTTCTCGTGTTCGTAGTGGTAAACGAGTAGATCGTCCACGATACCACCGTCTCCGTTGGGGAAGCAGGTGTACTGGATGTCTCCGATGGCGAGTTTGGAGGCGTCGTTGCTGGTGATGTCCTGGATGAACTGCAGGGCGTTAGGGCCTTTTACCCAGAATTCTCCCATGTGAGAGACGTCAAAGACGCCTACGCCGCCCACGACGGTAAGGTGTTCGTCGATGATCCCACTGTACTCGATGGGCATGTTGTAGCCTGCGAACTCGTGCATTTTGGCTCCGAGCCCTTGGTGGATAGCTGTGAATGGAGTAGACTTCATACTGATGAATGTTTCTTGTAATGCTGCGGTAAAGTTACATTTTTCTATCAGTACGGCAAGTGCTAGGGAGATAATAAAATTACGCGAGGCGGAAGCAGGTGAAAGGCGAACTTCGTGGTAGATAATGGGAGGCACGCAGGAAGATTGTTTCCACTGGAAACAATCTAGCGGGAAGGCTGTTTATAGCTTGTAGAGTAAATACAATAATCAATAGATACAGACCAACAATGTCAAAGTACCTTATCGTGGGCGGTGTGGCAGGAGGCGCTACCGCTGCCGCTCGCCTCAGACGAATGGACGAGCAAGCCGAAATTATCATTGTAGAGAAGGGCGGCTACATCTCGTACGCCAACTGCGGGCTCCCGTATCACGTCGGCGGAACGATCGCCGAACGTAGCAACCTGCTGGTGCAGACTCCCGAGAGCTTCAGGGCGCGCTATGCAGTAGACGTCCGCGTGAACCAAGAAGTCACGCGCATAGACCGTACTGCCAAGACGGTGACTATCCGCCGTGCGGACGGGACTAGCTACGACGAGCAGTATGACAAGCTATTACTCTCGCCGGGAGCACTCCCTATTCGCCCCGCCATGCCAGGGATCGATAGCCCTGGGGTCTTTTCGCTTCGGTCGGTAGAGGACACTGATGCGATCAAGGCTTATATTGCTTCGGCGGGCGTTCGCCGTGCCGTAGTCGTAGGCGGTGGCTTCATTGGTCTCGAGATGGCAGAGAACTTGCGCGAGCTTGGCATTGCGGTCAGCATCGTAGAGCTTGCGCCCCAGGTGATGGCTCCGCTAGACTTCTCCATGGCTAATATCGTGCATGCGCACCTTGCCGAGCAGGGTATCGGGATGTACCTAGAGCGTGGTCTGGAGTCTATAGCGCCTGCGGCGAATGGCGCGGGCATGTCGCTGAGACTCTCCACTGGCGAAGAACTGAGCGCGGATCTCGTGCTGCTCTCTATCGGCGTCATGCCTAATAGCCGTCTAGCACGTGAGGCGGGGCTTGCCCTTGGCGAACGTGGAGGCGTGCAGGTCAATGAATTCCTCGAGACATCAGACAGTAATATATATGCAGTGGGCGACGTGATAGAATATCCGCACCCACTCACAGGCAAGCCCTGGCACAATTACCTGGCTGGCCCAGCCAACCGACAGGCGCGATTAGCTGCCGACAACATGACAGGACTTCGTCGCAAGTACGAAGGCTCTATCGGCACAGCCATCGCCAAGGTGTGTGACCTTACGGTCGCTACGACGGGACTTCCTGCCAAGGCACTCAGACGTGAGGGTATCGCCTTCCGAAGCGCAACCATCCATCCTGCCAGCCACGCATCCTATTATCCAGGGGCAATGCAGATGACGCTCAAGCTTACTTTCGACCCTGAGACAGGTCGCCTCTACGGAGCGCAGGCTGTCGGCGTGGCTGGTGTAGACAAGCGTATCGATGAGATCGCTGAGGTTATCAAGATGGGAGGCACGCTGGACAACCTCATGCAGACTGAGCAGGCGTATGCTCCGCCCTATTCGTCAGCTAAAGATCCCGTGGCGCAGGTGGCTTACGTAGCCGAAAATATTATGCTCGGAAAGGTAAACCCCGTCTACTGGTGTGAGATGGCGGATCTTGCAGACGACACACTGGTTGTGGACGTGCGTACGCCAGCTGAATATCAGCTTGGGCATATCCCAGGCGCAGTCAATATCTCCGTCGATGAGCTACGCGACCGACTTGGTGAGCTGGACGCAGAGCGTCCGATCGTAGTCTATTGTGCGGTCGGGCTAAGGGGCTACTTGGCTTCTAACATCCTGCGTCAGCGTGGATTCAAGGCTGTGCGCAATCTCGTCGGAGGTTATCGTCTGTGGAAGAGTGCTACCCAGCAGTTCGGCACGACGCCTCCACGAGCTAATGCCTGCTCTGCGCCCGAGGTGTCCAAGGCTTCTGCTGCTCCTGCTACAGCCTCCTCTGCTCCTATGAAGACCATTGATGCCTCTGGTCTGTGCTGTCCAGGGCCGATCATGCGCCTTAAGCAAGCGATGGACGAGACTCCCGAAGGGCATCGTGTAGAGATCGTATCGACTGACCCAGGCTTCATCACCGATGCAGAGGCTTGGTGCGAGAGCACGGGCAACGTCTTCGTCACGAGCTCGCGAGGCTCAGGTCGCTACACGGCGACGATCGAGCGCGGGGCGGAGCGTACAGATGTAGTGGTAGCAGGTGCGCCCGCACGTGGCAAGACGTTCATCCTATTTAGTGACGACCTGGACAAGGCGTTGGCGACATTTGTCCTTGCCAATGGCGCGGCTGCCACAGGCGAGAAGGTGACGATCTTTTTCACCTTCTGGGGGCTTAACGCTATCAAGCGCAGAGGCGTGCGCACGACTAAAGACTTCTGGGGACGAATGTTCGGCATGATGCTCCCTAGCGACAGCCAAGGTCTCGGGCTCTCTAAAATGAACATGGGAGGACTTGGTGCCAAGATGATGCGAGGTGTGATGAAGGCTCGTGGCGTTGATTCGCTTGAGCATCTCCGCCAGCAGGCCATTGACGCTGGCGTAGAATTCATAGCCTGCCAGATGTCTATGGACGTCATGGGGATTGACCGTGAGGAGCTACTGCCCCATGTCAGCATCGGAGGTGTCGCTACGTACATGAGCCGAGCTGAGAACGCAGGTGTAAATCTCTTTATCTAGGGCTCTGCGCCAGCTGGTCTATGGAGAAAATCACATCGATATGCACCATGCACGACATTGTCCGAGCGCTGGCGCAGCTCGAGGACGAACTAGAGACTGCTGTCGGCACAAGCCTCAACGAGGCTATGATGCTCTGTGCACTATCGGGAGAGGAAGTTCCCTCGACCGAGGTCGCAAGCCGAATGGGACTTCGCAACGCCCATACATCAAAGATCCTTGCAGTCCTGGAGGAGCGTGCGCTCGTGACGCGTCGGCTGGGCGAGACTGACCGCCGTCGTATTTACTACGCCCTGTCGAGCGAAGGCGAAGCTTTGCTTGCACGACTGCGTAGTCTCGAGCTGAATGTTCCCGAGAGGCTACGACCGCTTTTCTACTGCTAACTGTCGGTATATCCTTCCCACCAAGCGGGGCTGACTATGGTATAGAGCTGTAGACAGCCCCGCTCGATTTTGCTCTTATATATAATACGGTCTCGCACCAGCTGGCGGAGACTTCACACTAGCAAGTAAAGACCTCGCGCTGACTATTCCAAGCTACGGAATAGTCAGCGCGAGGCGAATAATGGATTATTGGATTATCGGGATAGGGCGGCTAGGGCTTCTGCGACATTGCCCCATGGACCTCCATTGACCACGCCGGTAATGCCTGCGCGCTCTAGGATGGCTTTCGCCTGTGTGCTACGACCGCCACTGCGACAGAATACGACGATCGTATCATGTCCGCGCAGGCTGTCGAGACGGGCGGGGAGCACGTCCAGGGGGACATTGATAGCTCCTGGCACACTGCCTGAGGCGAATTCACTGGGTGTGCGCACGTCTACGAGAAGGGCTTTGCCGCTCTGGAGCGCACGTGTAAGTTCCTCGCCATTGCCTTGCGAGAAGAGGTTTTTGAATAGTCCGAACATGGCTACTAGGATGAGTGAAGTGAAAATTAGCTTTTTAATACCTTGCTTTGACATACGTAGTCAGTCTTTGGAATGTTAGTTTGTTTGATGGCGTTGAAGCCTCCCGCCACTTCGCTGAAGTTGCGATGGCCTCGCGCCAGCAGGATGCTAGCCGCCATCATGCTTCTATAGCCTCCTGCACAGTGTAGTACGAAGTGCTCGTCAGCTTTGAGCGAGCTGCTCCAGTCGTTGATGTAAGCCAGTGGCTTGCTGTACGCGCCTTCGACATGCTCCGCAGCGTATTCGCTCTCCTTGCGCACGTCTATGACCAGCGTAGTGTCAGGCTGATACTGCGCAGCGAACTCTTCCGCCGTAATGCGCTGTACGGTATCTAGCTCCTTGCCCGAAGCCTGCCACGCCTCGATGCCCCCCTCGAGGTAGCCCAGCACACGGTCGAAGCCCACTCGGCTGAGGCGAGTAATAGCCTCCTGCTCATCTCCCCTATCAGTGACGAGTAGGAGTGGCTGGCGCACATCGACGATGAGCGCGCCGACCCAAGGTGCGAAATCGCCAGCGAGACCTATATTGATAGAGCGTGGGACGAAGCCACCAGCGAATGCAGAGTCACTGCGCGTGTCCAGGACAAGCGCTCCGCTCGCCTCGGCAACTTGCTCGAACTCCTCGGGAGACAGGGGGCGAAGTCCTTCGGAAAGCACTTCGTCGAAGCTTTCATATCCGCCCTTATTCATCGCGACGTTCATGCCGAAGTAGGCGGGAGGCGGGAGCAGTCCTTCTGTAACGGCGGCGATGAATGCCTCACGGCTTGACTGGCGCAGGGCATAATTCATTTGCTTTTGGTTGCCCAGTGTATCGACGGTCTCGGACATCATGTTCTTGCCACATGCAGAGCCTGCACCATGCGCTGGGTAGACCGTAATGGTGTCGGGGAGGGGCAGGATCTTGTGATAGAGGCTGTCGTAGAGGAGTCCCGCAAGCTCTTCCTGGGTTAGTCCCGCGGCCTTCTGCGCGAGGTCTGGACGTCCTACATCGCCAAGGAAAAGCGTGTCCCCGCTGAATAGAGCCGTCTCACGACCCTCTTCGTCTATGAGTAGGAAGCAGGTACTCTCCATGGTGTGACCTGGTGTGTGTATCACACGAATATGTACATCCCCTACGCTGAGCGTCTGCCCATCTTCGGCAATGATAGCCTCAAAGCCAGGCTGCGCAGTAGGCCCGTAAACGATAGGCGCTCCCGTGGCACGACTAAGGTCAAGGTGCCCACTGACGAAGTCAGCGTGGAAGTGCGTCTCGAGGATATACTTGAGCCGTACGCCGTCGCGCTCTAGGCGCTGCAGGTATGGCGAGGTCTCACGAAGCGGGTCGATGATGACGGCTTCGCCAGCGGAAGTAATGTAGTAGGCGCCTTGAGCTAGGCAGCCGGTGTAAATCTGTTCTACGTGCATTGGTTTTAACTATATAAATGTTGTAATTAGTTCTCGTGCGATCATCGTAATGCCCATCAGGAGGACGAACCAGCCGAAGGCAGGCTTTAGCTTAGAGCCATCGATACGTCGTGCGAGCCTTGTGCCCAGATAAATCCCGCCTATGGCTAGTGCAGTGATACTGCCGAGCAGGATGTAATTGACCTCGCCCGAAGGTTCGCCAGCGAAGCCAATAAGCGACTTAGCAGCTATAATGACGAGCGAAGTGCCTACAGCCTGGCGCATCGGGAGCTTGCCGAGCACTACTAGAGCGGGGATAATAAGGAAGCCACCGCCTGCGCCGACGAGCCCCGTCAGTGTGCCGACGAGAATCCCTTCTGCAAGGATCAGTGGGTAGCCCACGGGACGCACTGCTGCATCGGTAGTACCAGCTGGTACAGGCTTGTCCTTGCGGATCATGCTGTATGAGGCGAGGATCATCAGTAGGGCAAACAGCATGAGGAGCAGTAGCCCCTTGCTGACGGAGACCTCTCCGAGAGTGAGTACCACGTCTGGAATAGCTGGCACGACGTACGCCCGAGTGAGGTACACGGCTACGATCGACGGAATCCCAAAGATCACTGCCGTACGTAGATTGACCAGCCCCTGGCGGAAATAATCCACCGACCCGAGGAGACTTGTCGCCCCGACGATGGCAAGTGAATACGCCGTAGCACTGACTGCATCTACCCCGAATAGGTACACCAGCACAGGTACCGTGAGGATGCTGCCACCTCCGCCGATAAGCCCGAGGGCGATGCCTATAAGTACCGAGGCGAGGTATCCGAATAGTTCCATACTTCTGTTTGTCCTATGATTGTACTGCAAAGATCCTAACTTCTAAGCGCACGCACAGCTACTTTTGTCACATAAGCACCCTGCGACTCTTTTGCGCGGTGCTGTGACTGCCTTGTGTCGGGCTGTGGAGCGCCTAGTTAGTACTGCGCCCAGACTTCCCGCAGGGAATGTCTGGGCGCAGTCAGAGGCGAGGTCGCTCCTTTGCTGAAGGGGCTAGGGCAGTGTGATCTTATTCCGCCCAAGCTGTACAGACCCGCGCTCCTCTAATTGCTTCAGTAGGCGAGAGACGACTGTACGTGCCGTGCCGAGCTCGATGGCTAGCTGCTCGTGCGTTACACTGATGGTACTAGATCCTGTGAGCTCTGCCTTCTTGGCAAGGAGTGCCATGAGCCGCTCGTCTACCCTGCGGAAGGCAATAGCATTGACTACCTCTAGCAGTTCTTCGAAGCGCGTGTGGTACAGCCGAAAGATATAATCAAGCCATTCGGGATATTCGCGGATGAAGAGCGAGACTTTGTCTATCGGCAGGAATAGGATCTCAGCTTCCTCCTCGACCTCTGCTCTGACTTTACTAGTCTCCTGGTGCAAACCGCCGAGGAAGGACATAATACAGCTCTCGCCAGCCTTGATGTAGTACAAAAGGATTTCCCGCCCGTCTTCCTCGGTGCGTATAACGCGTAGCACGCCCCTTGCGACGATCGGGATAGAGCGTATGTGCGCCCTTTCTCCGAGGATCACACTGCCTGGTGGATAGCTCCGCTGAATGCTGTGCTTATATAGTTTGTCCACTAGCTCAGGCGAGGAGCGAAACTCTGCGATCTGCTCAATGCTGTTCATCTGCCTTGGGTTATTTTGGTGTTAGCCTTCCATTCGTCTAGTAGAAGGTCTTCCCAAAGTTAGTATATTCCTCCGCAGGAACAAAGCAAGTGTGTAAGCACTTTGCCCTAGGTCTGCCCTGCCGTGTGCAGTCTAGGCGGAAGATTTGAGCATAGTCTCTGCTGAGATGTGAATAATTATTCATAACTTGCACCCCAAGTGTAGGCAATGCTCAATCTGACCTCGCAGAACGGCAGACCGCACTTACGCAGAGATCAATTCACTAGTTACAATATGTAGAAGACAGGTTATGAAGAATTTATTTACCTATGTACTACTCCTAGCGTCTGTACTGACTACGGCTCAGTCACTACGTGCGCAGGACGGACCAGATCCTGGCGACAATCCCAATAAAGAGCTCCTGCAGGATGAGTTCCTCTATGAGTTCTCGGGCAATCGTCCTATTAAATGGACTGTCGTAGGCGACCCTGAGCTGCTGTCGGGTCGTGATACGTACAACTCCAATACGGGCTACGGCTTGCGCATCATTGCTGTCGGCGATGAAGGTAAGCTCGAGCAGATCATCACAATGGGAGACCAAGGCACTGCAGGCGACGTCTTCGAAGGCCTCCTACACTACTGCGTGGACGAAGGACCTAGCGCTGGAGCCCTCCGCCTAGAGATGCAGTGGCTCAATGCCTCTGACAATGTCATCACGAGCGAAACAGACAAACGCTTCGTGGACAATACCTCCCTATGGTTCTCTATGCCACGTACGTGGGGAACGCTCCGTTTCCGCACGAAGATGCCTGCGGGTGCTGTGCGCTTTCGCTTCGCTATTCGTACGGCTGCGTTCTCTAATGTGCGTCTCGACGACTTTAGCTTCCGAAAGCAGTCT
Organism: Porphyromonas sp.; assembly: GCA_041854825.1. Lineage (GTDB taxonomy): Bacteria > Bacteroidota > Bacteroidia > Bacteroidales > Porphyromonadaceae > Porphyromonas. The sequence continues at coordinate 53,632 of JBHACZ010000006.1, forward strand.
CCACCTCTGACGCCATTCATCAGCATTCTGCCACAGGTGCGTCCTGCCCATGAGCTTGAGATCGGGCAGACTGCAGAGCACAAGTATATCGTGCAGTCCTATGGACTAGAGACTGACCACGAGATCAAGATCTCTGATAATGTACCCTTCACGGCGAACCTCACCAAAATCGATCGCACTGAGGGTTCACGTGAGCTAATCGTTACGTGCAAGCCTACTGTCGCTGGCAAATTCCCTCGTGGCACGAGCACGCCTTCGGCACTGACGATCAATGTCGATGACAAGCGTACGCTCTCACTTCCTCTACGTGCCTATGCGATCGATCCCAGCAATCCTCCTACGATGTCGATCGATCCAGCGACATTCGAGACGCTAAGCTACGAGCAGGGCTCTACGATCATGATCTCCAAGGAGCTTCAGCTACGCTTTGCCAATATGATCGACGATGTGACGATCGCCATCACCACGGGCAAGGGATTCTCTACGAACAATACTACGGTACGCTATTTCGAGAAGGCGTACCCCAACCTCGGGATCAATGTCGGGGTCAATAACTCCACTGTCAAGGTGCAGTATCGCAATCCACAGGCTCCTGTTGGCTTCGTCGATGCTACGCTCACGCTGACCTCTCCCATGGCGAAGACCGTGACCTACCCTGTTCGCGTGCAGATCAAGGCTTCAGCAGAGGGATGGATCGAGAAATTCTCTTCTCGTCGCAAGCCCACTGGCGAACGCTATGCCGACATAGAGGCTCAGAAATACTTTATCTACGACAGAGGGGCATGGCGTACTGAGGGTAATACGACGATCGATGATACTGATCACTATGCAATCTTCTACGGTGGAGATGATAAGCTCTATTTCGAGGGAACGTTCCGCGACGGAGGGATCTTCAACGAAGACTTCGTCGCGGGTATCTCTACCATCAACGTCACAGCCGGTGATGCATTTAGTACTGCTGCCCAGCTCGCTGTAGAGGTGAGCTATGACCATGGCGCTACTTGGCTTCGTCCAGCTCCTGCACAGAAGGTGACGAGTGGCAAGAAGATGACTTTCGCGGTGAACACGCATCAGCCTACGAGCTTCCGTCTCGTACGTACGAACGCTGGTGGTGTAGACGATGCCTTCATCATCAAGTCCGTGCAGGTAGAGGCTGCTCCTGCCTCTGGCCGCATCGTGCTGCCTACACTCCTCGAGACGCTTGACTTCACAGGTGAGACGCCCAAGGCTATTCTTAGCGAAAACTTCGATGGCAAGCTCCACCATGGTGCACTAAGCGTGCCAGGATGGCGCAACTATAGCTTCTCGGGCAATCGCCCCTGGGTAGCATTCAAGCAGACTGCCGATGACTCTAAGACGGGCAAGATGGAGGACGTAGCTAAGGTGACGCTCTACAACAGCACACGTCAAAATGAGAAGGAGCTGACGGCGCACCTCGTCTCTCCGCTTCTCAGCTACACGAATGCCACGACGAAGGAACTTACCTTCCGCCTGTACAAGCAGACTCAGACCGAGGGCGACCTCTTCTACGTCTACGTCGCTCCTGTGAAGGATGGTAAGGTGACGCAGTTCCTACAGCTACCCCTCGATTTGGTTACGCCAGGGGATGCTGTGAGCGAACGGACGTGGTTCGACTATCTCATCGACCTGTCGCTTGTTCCAGAGCTGGTTAATGTTAAGGACTTCGTCGTAGTCTACTCGCTTCAGACTCCGCTCGATGGCAATCAGACCTCGACGGTTTATCTCATCGATGACTTCTCTTGGGGTCAGACGAACAATCCTAAGATCGAGATCTCTAAGCCTTTTGCAGCGTTCTATGAGCAGGCTGCAGGTATCCGTAGCGAGGAACAGCACTACACTGTCACCGCGACGAATGCACGCGAGCATATCCGTACGCTGATCTATAGTACGAATACCAAGGTCTTCGAGTACGAACCCACCGTGCTACCAGCTCAGGGAGGCGAGGTTATTGTGACGGCGAAGCCCGAGCGTAATACCGAATATGCTGGTCGCCTCTACTTCACGACGCGAGGCGGTGGACATACGATCCTGTATCTATTCTCTACGCCCAAGACAGAGCAGCAGGTGATAGAAGAGTCCGTAGATGATCCTGCTCAGCCCAATGCCTATGCGTACCGTCAGGGTGGCACGGTAGTGGTCAATGCTCCTGAGCTTCAGAGCGTGGAGGCATTCTCTCTAACGGGCGAACGTCTTGCACGCGCCGAGGCGACAGGTGCGCCAGAGGTATCTCTAGACATCGCTCCCACGGTAGCGCATCCTGTGCTAGTGCTGCACTACACCAATGGGCGCCGTCAGACGATCAAGCTCTAGGCTATGCCGACCCTTGTCCTAGCCTCTAGGTTAGGATGTATCGAGGTGGCTACTCCGACTGATGGAGTAGTCACCTCGATAGTTTTCTCTATCTGCGATTCCTTGCCCACGCTTCTCCCGCCTGTGTGCCTCTGCTTCCCGTCAGGCTAGTCCGATCTGTCCGACGTGTCTGATCCGTCAGATGCCTGCTCCCCGCCCGCTCGCGAAAATGATGGATGTTTTTGCCCAAAATGGTGGATGTTTTTGCCGAAAAAGTTCTATCATTTTCCCGAAAAACATCCACCATTTTGGGCAAAAACATCCATCATTTTTCGCATCTTCGTAGTACGCTTAGTGCCAATGCGCTAGGATCTTTCTCGGATGCCTCCTGTGTGCTGACGGAGAGGTGCTAGAGATGGTGCGCGGTCTCTCTAGCAGTGTGTGCCTGTTGGTCGATCTGTGGGGGCGAAATCAGGTTTGTGTGTCTCTGGTCAATCCTTTATCTTTGCTCTAGGAGAGGCTCTGCTGGCGGATTCATGCTTCGAAATCTCGGGAGATGAGTGCTACTCTGTAGAGCCGACGAATACCAACTAATCGACATGGCTATGCGAATGAAGCATTGGAGCCTTGCGCTCGCCCTCATCGTGCTAGGCGTTGCCTCGGCAGTAGCCCAGGACACGCCTCGGAGATTCTCGCTGTTGTCCGGATTCGGCTCTGAGGTCTCGGGACTCTCTATAGGATTCGAGTACCGAATGCCGATCTCTACGAGTGGCTCATCGGTCGGGTTCAAGTCCTCCCTCGGCTGGAGCTGGCAAACAGCTCCGACGCGATACCGCCCCTCCAATAACCTATCGACATATCAGACCCACTACACCGCGGAGCCTGACCCTGATGCGCGCACCGTCTATCCGATAACCAGGGGTTTTGCCGAGTACTCCGTAGGGCTAGAAGCGAATGTCTTGCTGGGTAGGGATGAGAACTTCCTCGAGCTAGGTATTGGTACGGCTCTAGATCTCTTCGATGTGGGTGTTAATTTCTATGACCATCGCAAGGCACTCGGCGAAACGCCCACCCTAGACGAAATAAGATCCGTCAAGCCGAGTCGCCTGGCACATCGCTACTATGGGAAGGCTGGCTACCGATATGTCAGTCCTTCGGGCTTTGTCTTCGGAGTAGGGGCATCTCTGATGAGGGTGGAGGGGCTATTTATCTACTTCTATGCAGACCCTAAGTTCTTCACGCCCTACCTCATGTTCGGATACTCCTTCTAGAGAATAGCGACGAACCAACCACAAACGCAACCTTTTTCCCAGATGAAATCAATCAAAATCACCTTCCTGCTCCTTCTCGTGATGCTCCTCGGACTATCGAGTGCCACAGCTCAGCGCGTCTGCTCGGGCATCGTCGTGGATGCTGAGACGGGCGAGGGGCTACCCTATGCGAGTATCTATATAGCTCAGGCGCAGTCAGGCAGTATCACATCCGAGGCGGGGAGCTTTCGGCTCACTCTACCCGCGGGACGCTATGAGGCAGAGGTACGTTCGCTGGGCTACGAGACGCAGCGCTTTGCCCTCGATCTGGAGCATGGCGATGTCGAGCAGTTGCGCCTTGCGCTCCGCATGCAGGTACGCCAGCTCCGCACACTAGAGGTGTCAGGGCAGAAGGGGAAGGAGGATCCTGCCTATCCGATCATGCGACGGGTCATGTATCGCGTTCCGCTCTGGCGCGGAATGCTTCAGACCTACACGATGAATACGTTCACGCGGGGCACGATCCGCATAAAATCCGTGTCGAAGTTCATCAATATGGTGAGCAACGGTGAAGATATTAACCTCCGTGATATGGTCGGTAAGACCTTCGTGAGCGAGATACAGACAGAAGTCAAGTATTCGGCTCTCGATAGCTATCATCAGCGCATCCTCGCTCAGCGGACCTCTGCGCCTCGAGGGATGGATATCCTAGGCGATGCCGATATGTCAGACCTGCTGACTACCAGTATCTATGCTCCCTATATCAGCTCCACGGGTAGCACCGCGATCAATAGTCTTAACCCCATTACTCCCGAGGCGTACAACGTCTACCGCTATGAACTGACCGACCGCATCGTAGAGGCTGGGCGGACGATCTATGTCATTGCCTTCCGTTCGCGGAGCTCTTCGCGTGGATTGACCCAGGGGAGGATCGAGGTCGTGGGCGACGAATGGGCAGTTCGCTCGCTGGATATCACGATGAAGCACCTCGGGATGCTGACCGAGCATATTACGATCGGCTCGGCAGAGGTGCGCCCTGGGCTGTATTTGCCTACGACATATCAGCTCGGGGTGGACGCTTCTGCCCTAGGCATTGCAGGAGAGGGACATTTCTACAGCTCGTGTCGCTACACCGCGATAGATCTAAGTGCCGAGGGTGAACGTCTCGCCGAGCTAAGGCGACAGGAGGATCTGGCACCGAGGCGCCTCACGAGCCGAGATGTCAAGGAGCATGAGCGCGAGGTGACTGCTCGGCTACGCCCGACGAAGGGGAGCAAAGCGCACGACCCGTACCTCGTAGAGGAGAACGAAGGTCGACAGTATGAGGTAGAGCATGACAGCCTAGCGGGCGCACGCTCGGATGAATACTGGCAGTCGATCAGCCCTATTCCGCTAGATACTGTCGAGCGATTGAGCTTCTCCGTGCGCGATTCGCTCCAGCGTGTAGGGCAGAGAACCCTTGAGATACGGATCCCTCTAGGCGAAGCGTCCTCAGGGGTGCACGTGACGCCCAATTATTCTCTGCTGAATCGTATCTCCAATGTCCTCATGGGGAGCAATGCTTTGCTCTACCATACTAAGCATTATCGCCTGGCGACAGCCCACAGTGCGCTCTCGACGCTCCTACATGGCTACAATGTCGCTGATGAATTTCAGCTCGGAGCATCCTTCGCCCTAGAGCGTCATGCGGACAAACGTCGGCTGTGGCGTGCTACGGCTGGCGCATCGTATGCCACAGGTCGGCAGACTTGGCTGTGGGAGGCAGGGCTAAACCTCTATCTTGACCCCTGGCACAATACGGTGCTTCGTCTCACAGCTGGGCGCAATACCGAGAGCATTACCCACGAGGATCGCCCGATATATATGGTCAATGCCATCAGCACAGCCCTCTGGGGCTCGGGATATATGAGCCTCTATGACCGCCAGCATGCTACGGCTACCCTCAGCACTATGCCCAGCCCGCACCTTCTGCTAGGAGCGACGATCGGGTATGAACGCAGTGCTGGGCTAGAGCCACGGGAGCTGAAGAGCCTATTTCGGCACAGTACGTGGGGAAGCTGGGGACATTCCATCCGCCCCGATCTGCCTCATGATGGATTCCTCCCCGTGCCCAGTGCTACGACGTGGGTACTTGATACTCGAGCGCAGTGGACGGCGCGCCCATATCATCAGCGTAGTAGCGAGGGTTGGCTGAGCTATTCCTCCCTAGAGGAGCATAGCCCGGTGCTGGCTGGTAGACTTCGTGTGGCGTATAGTCCCGACGAGATGGGCAGTCGCTATGCTCTGCTGGAGCTAGGCGTGCGTCAGAAGATCCAGCTACGGCGGTACGTGCCGCACTACTTGGGCTATCGCGTGCGGGCAGGAGTCTATCTGTATGACGATGGCATTGCGCCCAATGAGCGCATATATATCAAGGGGACGAATAGCCTCGTCGGGTCATCCTTCCCCTTTGCCGAGGTGTTTACGCTCCCGAGCTTCACGGCTGTGACATCTCGTGCCTATGCCTTGGCAGGCGTGCGCTATCAGCGCGATCGCATGCTCATCAATTATCTCCCGATAGGTCTGCTTCGTCACGGCGATGAGACGCTCTCCTTGCAGTGCTTCGTGGGTAATGGCGGGTCGCCGTACCTAGAGGCTGGCTATTCGTGGGGCTTCAGCAAGGCATTTCGTCTAGGCTTCTATTGGGGGCGGTACGTGTCGGGGACGCCTGCGACCGATGGCTTTGCCTTGCGCGCTAGCATAGATCTCTAGTGGATGGGCGGAGCTTTGTGAGAGATCTTGAGTATTTCTGTCGAGTGATTGGGGTGTTTTTTTACGAATTTGTGGCCAATTCTCTTGTAGGATATGAGTGGAAGTTGTAAGTTTGCTCTTGTGAAATCCTAACTAAATCAGAGCTTATGATCAAAAGAACAATTCTGTCTGTGCTATGCACATTCGCTGTAGTGCTAGGGCTGAGCGCTCAGCAGGCGAATCTGGCAGAGCCTAAGTTTATCGGAGAGGTTATGCTGGTACAGCCAGATGGTACAGCCTCTCTACTGGAGAAGCATAACGCAGTTGTCAAGACGAAGGCTGGAGCATCACTCTACCTCGTGGGCATCGGATCTGTCAAGTCTCGTATCCATATCCCTGGAGGGGCTGCCGGTGTGAGAGGCAAGGCAGGTGCCATTCAGCTCATTATTCGCGCTCGTGACAACGAGAGTGATCCCCTGTCTATCATCCGCATTTTTGCATTCCAAGCGAAGAAGAAGGAGCGCCGTGCCGTGATTGCTTCGTCTGCGACGTTCTCGGGGACGGAGATGAACAATCTTGATCTACAGTCTTTCACTGCGGATCGCTTCGGGGAGAAGTCCTATATCCTCACTTTGCCCGCTTGCCCTCCTGGTGAGTATGGTGTGATCATTGACGAACCCAACACCGTGAGCGAAAAGAATGTCATCGTCTCTAGCTTTGGGGTAGACTAATTAGCCCCACTGATACGACGAAGCCCCCATCTGCTGTCTGTAGATGGGGGCTTCGTCGTGTCTATAGGGCAGGGGGCAGGGCAGGCGCATGAGGCTATAGGGCATGAGATTACCCCAGTCCTCCTATCATCTCGACTAGAAGTGCCTAGATATTATCCTAGATCGTCCAGTGAATTTCCTAGGACATAGGTAGTTTCTTGCCAATACACCTATCTGGGATTATGAATATAGTACTGTATTTGTATGAGTATAGTACTTTACTCGTATAAGTATAGTACTATATTTGTATGAGTACAGTACTATATTTATAGATGTGGATGGGTGTTTGGTAGAAAAGGGCAGGGAGGTTTCGGGAAATTCGTAGGAGGTTTTCGGGAAAACTCTAGGCAGACGTTCCCCTGCGGTGCAGGACGGCAGGGCGAGCTATGAGATGTCTTCCTGTGATTACCTTGTGCTGGCGGGTGGGGAGAGGCGTTCGGGTTTTGTTTCTTATCTTTGTGGTAGGAGGCTCGGGCGGATAGCTCGGGCATTCGTGAGCCAGTAATTAATGTAGATACATAGATATGATTCGCAGACTGTCGATGCTCCTGACCTCAGCCGTCACGCTGAGTATCTCGCTCGGGGGGCAGCGCGCCGCCACACCGCACCATGATCCGACCCTAACGTCCGAAAATCGTATGCCGATGCGGACGGACTATTTTGCTTTCGCCGAGGGCGAACGTGCCACGAGCAAAGAGCAATCCCGTCGCTTCCTCTCACTGCACGGGCTATGGAGATTCCATTGGGTGCGCGATCTCGGGGGACGACCAGAGGGATTCTACCGCACGGACTACAACGATGCAGGCTGGGCGCAGATGCCTGTCCCAGGGATCTGGGAGGTCAATGGCTACGGTGATCCACTCTATGCTAATGAAAATTACCCTTGGCACAATCAGTTTCGTCGCAATCCGCCTCATTATCCCGAGACGAATAATAGCGTCGGGAGCTATCGTCGGTCTTTCGTCGTGCCAGCAGAGTGGTCGGGCGAGCAGATTGTCTTCCATATCGGCTCGGCGACCTCCAACTTTCGCCTATGGGTCAATGGTCAGTACGTAGGTTATAGCGAGGATAGCAAGCTCCCAGCAGAGTTTGACATCACACGATACATCAAGCCTGGCGAGCCGAACCTTATCGCCATGCAGATCCAGCGCTGGTGTACGGGGACGTATATGGAGGCGCAGGACTTCTGGAGGCTCTCGGGGATCGCTAGAGAATGCTATCTCTATGCCCGCAGTGCCGCCCGAATAGAAGATTTGCTCGTCGATACCTCGCTGGATGATAGCTATACGGATGGGCTTCTAAGCATTCGGATGACCTATTCACAGGCACTACCCGTCTCGGTAGAGTTACGGGATGGGGCAGGTCGTGCCGTGCTGACGCGCGAATTGCCCGCTGGTACGCCCGAGATGCAGGCGACACTCCCCGCCGTTCGTCGTTGGTCTGCCGAGGATCCCTACCTCTACGAGCTGACAATTCGTGCAGGCGGAGAGGTCATTCGTCAGCAGGTTGGCTTCCGTAGGGTGGAGATCCGTGACGTGCAGATGCTCGTCAATGGTCAGCCTATTCTGATCAAAGGGGTCAATCGTCACGAGATAGATCCCGATGGCGGGTATCTTGTCTCCCGATCTCGTATGGAGCAGGACATCCGCATCATGAAGGAACTGAACATTAATGCCGTGCGCACGAGCCATTACCCCAATGATAGCTATTGGTACGAGCTATGCGATCGCTACGGGATCTACGTCGTGGCAGAGGCAAATGTAGAGAGTCACGGGATGGGACATCAAGAGCTTTCGCTCTCGCACCCAGCAGAGTGGCGACACGCCCACGTGGAGCGCAACGTCCGCCAGGTGCAGATGCTCTACAATCACCCAAGTATCATCTCCTGGTCTACCGGCAACGAGTCGGGGGCAGGGGTCAATTTCGGTCACGCCTACGATGCTGTGCGTGCCATCGACCGCTCAGCTCGTCCCATTCAGTACGAGCGCTCGGGGCTCAAGTACTCTGATATCTATACGCATATGTATCGAAAGCCCGCGGAGATACGGAAGTATCTCGAGACAGCGACCAAGCCTTTCATCATCTGCGAATATGCTCATGCGATGGGAAATTCCCTCGGTGGACTAGACGAGTACTGGGATCTGGCACGAAGCGAACGATCATTCCAGGGCGGATTCATTTGGGACTTCGTCGATCAGGGGCTACGCGCTCGAGACAAGGATGGGCGAATGTACTACGCCTATGCGGGCGACTTCAATAGATATGACTACAAGGATGACAATAATTTCTGCAACAATGGTCTTCTTAGTCCCGACCGCCGTCGCAATCCGCACGCCTCTGAGGTCGCTTTCCAGTATCAAGATATCTGGACGAAGCTCGTCGATACGACGACGATGACCATCGAGGTGTACAATGAGCGGTTCTTTACCGACCTCTCCGCCTATGATCTGCGCTGGACGCTCTCGCTAGATGGTCGCCCTGTGCGTACAGGTCAGATGGCGATGCCCGCCATTCGTCCGCAGATGCGTGAGCGTATTACCTTGCCCGTAGGGGCGCTTCCCCGATTTTCAGAGCGCGAAGAGCTCACACTAGAGGTCGCTTATACTCTGCGTGAGGGGACAGCTCTCCTGCCCGCAGGAGCTCGGGTCGCCTATCAGCAGATGATGCTCCACGAGGCGAGCTATCAGATCCCCCAGCTCGATGCCCGTGAGCTCGGGACACGTCTATCGCTAGAGGACAATGATCGCCTGTGGGTGATCATCCGTGGGGAGCGTGTGCAGATAGATATCGATCGTGCTACGGGCTTCGTGGCGCGCTATCTCGTGGACGGGCGCGACTATATCGCCGAGGGGCGCGACCTACGACCCAACTTCTGGCGTGCTGCCACTGACAATGATATGGGGGCTCAGGTACAGCGCAAGTGGGATCTCTGGCGCACGCCCGAGATGAAGCTCCTCACGCTAGAGGCAAAGCCCCAGGATGATGGATCTGTGCGTGTCGAGACCCGCTACGATCTCGTCCAGCTCGGGGCTGATCTTAGCCTCAACTATCATATCTATCCCGATGGATCTATCCTCTATGGGCAGGATCTCAAGCCTCGCCCAGCCCGCAAGGGTGAAGTGCGTCCCCAGCTTTTCCGCTTCGGTCTGCGTATGGTGATGCCTCGCGCCTTCGACCGCGTGGATTACTATGGCTATGGACCTGATGAGAACTATGTCGATCGTACCACGAGCCAGATGCGCGGACGCTATCACCAGTCGATAGAGAGCCTATTCTATCCCTACGTTCGTCCGCAGGAAAATGGCGCTCGCTCTGGTCTTCGCTACTACAGGGTATTAGATGCTGGCGGGCGCGGGCTAGAGTTCACCTCTGGAGTACCTCTGCAGGCGTCGGCTCTGCATTACGCTCTAGAATCTCTTGACGGCTATCCCCGCAAGACGCAGAAACATTCGCACCTACTCGACCCCGAGCCTCTGACGGATGTCCTAGTCGATAGCCAGCATATGGGGCTGGGATGCTACAATAGCTGGGGCGATCTGGCTCAGCCTCAGTACCAGCTACCCTACGGTGCCTATTCGATGCAGGTGATGATCCGCCCTGTGGCGAATAGCTATTAGTGTTACCCTCACGATCATAGTTCGAATATGATAAATCCTAATCCCACTCAGCGCATTAGTCTCTGCGTCCTAGGGCTAGCGGGCGTACTGCCTGCCACAGCACAGGGGACGAAGCAGACGGAGCCGAAGGAGCGTCCGCTCAATATCGTCTACATCATGAGCGACGACCATGCCTATCAGTTCGTCAGCGCCTACGACCGTCGCTATATCGAGACGCCCAATATTGATCGAATGGCAGCCGAGGGCGTACGCTTCACAGAGAGTTTCGTCGCCAACTCTCTCTCTGGTCCCAGCCGTGCGTGCATGCTTACGGGCAAGCACAGCCATCTCAATGGTAAAACGAACAATGAGCACCACGCACAGTTTGATCAAAATCAGTCCACGATGCCCAAGGTCCTACAGGCGGGAGGCTATCAGACCGCCCTCATCGGTAAGCTTCATCTCGAGGGAATACCTCAGGGCTTCGACCACTGGGAGATGCTTCCAGGGCAAGGGGACTATTACGATCCCCATTTCATCCGTCCGCGTGGGGCGGTCGGTGCTGGTGGTGCAGTGGCGACAGACACCATCCAGTATCAAGGGTACGTAACGAACATTATTACCGACCTTAGCCTGGACTGGCTCGATAGGCGCGATGCGGACAAGCCGTTTGCCCTCTTCATCCATCACAAGGCTGCGCACCGCAACTGGATGCCCGACTCTGTGGATGTTTTCCGCTACGAAGACCGCACTTATCCCCTGCCCGAGACCTATTATGATGACTATCGGGGGCGACCCGCTGCAGCTGCACAGGAGATGAGCATTACTCGGGATATGGATATGATCTATGATCTCAAGATGCTCGAGGGTGCTTCTGAGATGACACCTCTGGGCAATGCCTACAGCCGTGAGGACGATACGAAGGGTATCCATGGTCTACTTCGCCCCGAGATCAAGTCTAGGATCGACAGCTTGTATGCTCCTATCTCACGAAAGTATTGGGCAGAGCGTCCCGAGGGCAGAGCGCTGGACGAATTTAAGTTCACTCGCTACATGCGTGACTACGCCAAGGTCATCGAGTCGCTAGACCGAAATATCGGGCGTGTCCTAGATTACCTCCGTGATCATGACCTGCTGGAGAATACCCTCGTGGTATATACGAGCGATCAAGGTTTTTATATGGGCGAGCATGGGTGGTTCGACAAGCGGTTTATGTACGAGGAGTCTATGCGCACACCGCTTGTCATGCGGATGCCCGAGCGTCTCTCTGTACGAGGAGACGTTACTCAGCTGGTGCAGAATATCGACTATGCCCCTACGTTCATCGATCTGGCAGGCCTACCCGTCCCCCGAGATATGCAGGGCGTCTCGCTCGCTCCGCTCCTTCGTAACCGTGAGGGAGAGAAGGCGTGGCGCAGAAAGAGCCTGTACTATCATTTCTATGAATATCCTGGAGAGCACGCTGTGCGCAGACACTACGGCGTACGTACCGAGAGGTACAAGCTGATGCACTTCTATGGTGATATGGATCACTGGGAGCTGTACGACTTAGAGACCGACCCCGAGGAACTGACGAACCTCTACGGTCGCCCCGAATATGCCAAGGTGCAGAAGCGTCTCCACCGAGAGCTCCGTCGTCTGCGCAAGCATTACAAGGCTACGCAGGCATACTAGAGCTCGCACCCGCCGAGAGTACCTAGCTCCGTCGTCGAATGCTCCAGAAGATGAGTGGAGTCAAATAGGATGGGGTGCTAATTAAATAGCCAAGGCGAACGCACCAGCGTTCGCCTTGGCTATTATTGTTCCCCTGCTCGATTCGGAAATTTCTTGCCGAATTTAGTCTTTGAAGATGATTTTTATCTCATTGATATATAGCCATGTATGATCCCTCGGGACTATGCGCGAAAATGATAGATGTTTTTACCCAAAATGGTGGATGTTTTTGGGGAAAATGATAGAACTTTTTGGGCAGAAACATCCACCATTTTGGGTAAAAACATCTATCATTTTCGCAGGATCATTCTAGCGTGTCGCTGATGGGGTAGGATGCTTGTCCCTAGGAGCTGGTAGATGGGGTAGAGAATGGGTGGGGCGTAGAGGCGAGGAGATATAGCGAAGCCCTGCATCAGAGCCCTCGGAGAGGGCAGTGATGCAGGGCTTTGGGTTGCGGAGCTGATCCTTGTCGTTGGTTAGGAGGCACCGCGGGGTGAGTACTGCGAGGATTTACTTATGAGCTTCCTTGCGCTTCTCGAGCTGACGCTTGAGTGCGTCGATGGAGATATCCACCGCTTCCTCGAATGTGTCTGCTACCTTGTCGGCGAAGAGATCCCCGCCAGAGATGAGAAGCTTGATAGAGGCTTCCTTATTGTTGGATACCTCGGGCTTAACGACCTTGAGGATGACCTCAGCGACCTTAATGTCGTCAGCGAAACGGGCTAGCTTGTCGAGCTTCTTGTGGATAAAGGCCTTGAGAGTCTCTGTTGCATCGAAGTGCAATGCCTGAATTCTGATATCCATTGTCATTTCTTTTTTTGTGCCCGCGGGTGGGCGTTATACATTTGTTGTAGCTGTCGAAAGGAGGTATGTATGTACCCTGCTGTCGTCGTGACCTTGCTGTGTCCCATTAGCTCCTTGATGGCTAGGAGGTCAGCACCTGCGTTGAGCATATCCGTCGCGAACGAATGCCTCAGGGCGTGCGCTCCACGCCGAGAGAGACCAGGGACATCGGCAAGGGCTTTGTGTACGATTCGGTACACGGCTCCGTCGTTCATCGCCTGTCCTATAGCTTTGCCTCTCAAAGTTACGAAAAAAGAATTCGAACTGCCAAATCTTTCGTCCCGAATCTTTCTCCACTGACAGATCATATCTGCAAGCCCTTCACCGAAAGGCACAATGCGTTCTTTTCGTCCCTTACCTAAGACTTTGAGCTGTCGTATGGAGGTGTCTACATTGACATCTAGGAGGGTGGCAAGCTCGGAGCGTCTTAGTCCGCATTCGTAGAGCATGGCGATGATGAGGCGATCTCGGATACCCTCGATATCGTCCGCCTCGGGTATGGGGGCAAGCATGATCTCGATCTCACCTGTGGGGACGTAGACGGGGAGTGCGCGCTGGCTACGAGGCGGGCGAAGGTTGCCGATGGGCGTGCGCTCGAGACGTCCTACCTTGACGAGATAGCGATACAGTCCCTTAGCTGCAGAGAGACGTCGAGAGACGGAGGAGGCTTTTAGCCCGCGGTCCATCTGGTGGGACAGCCAGCCGCGCACGAGATCGAGATCACCAGTACTCGGCTGAGGCACTTCGCCCAGCCGCTCGCGTATATAGAGGCAGTACGTCGCGAGATCGTCGCCGTAATGCAGGACGGTCATATCGCTGGCGTGCCGCTCGTAGCGGAGGTAGTCGAGGTAGTCGGCGATGGCTTGTTCCATAGACAAAGGGTCGGGAGGAGGTTAGAGGTGAAAGAGCCTGCGGGCATTCGCAGACGTTGCCTCGGCGAAAGCCCCGGGCGTTAGCCCCCAGAGTGGAGCGAGATGCTCTGCCGTGTGGCGGATGTAGGCAGGCTCATTGCGTCGCCCGCGGTAGGGGACGGGACTTAGGTAGGGAGCGTCTGTCTCTAAGAGAACGCGATCGAGGGGGATCTGCCCGACATAGTCGCGCAGATGGCTATTGCGGAAGGTAACGACACCCCCGAGACCGATCATGAAACCCTCGAAAGTCAGGGCACGCTCCATCTCCTCGGGGCTACCCGTGAAGCTATGGAATACGCCCGTCTGACCAGCTCTGCAGGTGCGCTCGAGGCAAGAGAATACGTCGTCGAAAGCATCTCGTGTGTGCAGGATGACGGGGAGACCTAGTTCGCCTGCCAGGTCTATCTGCTCCGTGAAGGCATCTATCTGCTCCGTGCGGTAGGTAGTGTCCCAGTAATAGTCTAGCCCGATCTCTCCGATGGCGACGAAAGGTGCATCTGTGAGGTGCTCGCGAATGAAGGTTAGCTCCTCACGGTAGTTCGCTCCGACCGAAGTGGGGTGAAGTCCGATGGCAGCGCGTAGCTCCTCGGGATACCGAGCTAGGCGATTCATCATCCGTCCGTAGCTCGCTCGGTCGATAGCAGGCATGATCATCCGTCGAACGCCCGCCTCTCGGGCGCGCAACATCATATCGTCGAAGTCGTCGTCAAACTCCTCGGCGTATATATGCGTATGGGTATCTATCAGCATCGTGGGGATTAGTCTGGGAGAGAGGGAGCGAATGCCACTAGCTCTGGCGATTCATCAGGCGATCGAAGAGCTGACGCAGAGGCTCCAGACGGTTTGCCTCGACAGGAAGAGCCGAGAGGATCGACAGGGCGTGCTCTGTATAGCGAGCGATCTCTGCACGGGCATAGCCAGGCGTGCCAGCAATGTCGTAGAGACGACGTACGCCAGCGATGCGCTCGGTGCGTGCTGTCTCAGGGAGGGTCATGAGCTCGTCTAGCTCTGCGCGGTGCTCAGCAGAGAGCTGTGCCTGCGTGTAGAGCAGCATAAGGGTCTTCTTGCCATTGGCGATGTCTCCGCCGATAGGTTTGCCGAAAGTCTTCTCATCGCCATAGACATCGAGGTAGTCATCTTGGATCTGGAAAGCTAGACCCAGTGCCTGCCCTGCCTCGTCTAGCTGGTTCGCGATCTCGACAGATGCACCAGCCGAGAGCGCCCCGAGGGCTAGGGCGTTGCCTAGGAGGACGGCGGTCTTGAGGCGGATCATCTCAACGTATTCCGCTACGGAGACATCCGTGCGGGTCTCAAACTCCATATCGTATTGCTGACCCTCGCATATCTCGAGCGCCATACGATTGAAGCGTGGGAGTGCCTGAGCCAGTAGCTCGGGGCGACTGATCCCTTCGAGAGCGCGGTACGCCTCTATACTCATGACATCGCCCGAGAGGATAGCAGTGTTTTCGTCCCACTGTCGGTAGACGGTGGGCTTGCCTCGGCGTAGAGGCGAGCGATCCATTAGGTCGTCGTGCAGGAGGGTGAAGTTGTGAAATATCTCGAGCCCTACGGCAATAGGTAGAGCATCGGGCGCCTCGTCTGCGAATAGCTGAGCCGATAGCAGGCACAGGACAGGGCGCACGCGCTTGCCTCCGAGGGTGAGGGTATAATGGATGGGGGCATATAGTCCCGTGGGGCGCATGGCATCATAGCCACGAGAGATCAGTGCCTGCTCTATGCGCTCGAGCAGTGCTTCTATAGAATGAGTCATAATGAATAGTCGTATGCTGTGAAGTAGCCCAGCAAGCTGTGTGGGCTGTCTACTGGTGAAACAAGCTAAAAGTAGAAGAGGTTGTGGTTCGGCTCCCGTGATGGAGCGACCACAACCTCTTCGGGATGTCTATTGCCTAGCACTACGGGCTATACCAGCGAAGGTGTTTGCCGATCGGGTGCGGGGCTTGTCGGGTGATTAACCCTGGATCTTGAACTGTACGGGGAGTACGAAGCTCTGACGAACGGGCTTACCGCGCTGCTTACCAGGCTTCCACTTAGGCATCATCTTCACGACGCGCACAGCTTCCTTGTCGAGAGCGGGGTCTACACCACGGAGTACTTCTACGTTAGATGCTGATCCGTCACGCTCTACAACGAACTTCACCATCACACGACCCTGAATGTTGTTGCTCAGAGCGATCTCTGGATAGTTGATGTTCTTGCCGAGCCACTTCATCAGTTCGCCGATACCGCCAGGGAATTCCGTTGGTTCTTCTACGATGGTGAAGATTTCATCTGTTTCTTCGGGCTCTACGACTGCAGGACCTGCAACAGGGGGAGGGAGTGGCCTCGCTTCGTCAGCTGAGACGAATGAGATCTTAGCAACTTCCTGATTGTCATCCACGACCCTGAAGTCATCGGGAAGCTGAGCTTCTACCTGCTGCTCGGGCTGCTGAATTTCTTCAGGCTGCTCCTCTTGCTGCTCGTCCATAATCAGAAGTGCATCGTCTACCATCATGTCGTCGTAGCCTACACTCGCCACTGTACCTCCAGATGACGTACGCCACTCTAGAGTCACGAACATCACAGAGATAGCGACCGCGAGGCCCAGCAGTAGGGAGATGCCCTTGCTACGCTCTAGGTCGGCTCCGGGCGCCTTCTTGATTTCCATACTTTCTATATGTATTAATTGTTCAACTTCGATACCTTGCGACAAAAATACGAATTATTTCTGATGGCGCAACACCCCTGTGCCAATTAATTCCCCCCTGACGGCTTCAATGAGACGAAAGCCATTGGCTAGCTGTCAGAATGAAAGTGAATGCTGGGTAGAAGACTACTCGTGCAGGAGGCGAAAATCTATGCTACGCCCGAGGTACTGCCGTAGTAGCTCCGCGTGCGAACGCTCTGGTAGGGCAGGGTCGAGCTCTGCTGTGTGTCTCACGCGTCCTGCCTCTATATAATACGAGCCAGAGAGCTGTGGCAGCAGTTCGTCTCGATAGGTGAAGGCATCCTTTAGCTGAGGGCGGTCAGCGGCACAACGCTCGAGAAAGCGCACAATGCTCGCCAGGCGTAGCATCCCGAGCGGAGTGCCTTGTACTCCGAGGTGCTCGGCTTCTGTCGCGCTGAGGCGGATGATGGTACGGGTCGTGCCGTAGCGCGCGCTGAGGCGGTCGGTCATTGCCCTGCGCTCTGCCTCTGTACCTATAATATAGTCGATGTAGAGCGTCTCATCTGTGGCGCGCGCGAGGCATAGTGCCGAGAAGTACGGCACGCGCTCCGTGGCATCGGAATGCTCTGCGGGTATTGCCTCGACGGCTGTGTGGGGGTAGAGGGTGTACTCGAGCAGGATGCTTTCGCACTCGAGGTCTGAAGTGTACAGACCATCGCCCGAGACCCGCAGGCTATGACCAAGTAGATGCGGGAGCGGAAGTGCCGTGAGCTGTGGTGCCGTACGCCCGAGAGCGATGACGGCGGAGAGGTCGTCCGTCTCGTACCGTTCGCCTACGGTGTCGAAGCCCAGAGTACGGTGATAGTACCCGCGCAGTCCTTCGTCTGCGGGGATAAGCCCTAAGCCTACGTAGGTCGGGATATCACCCGCCAAGGCATTGAGCTGCTCGAGTAGCATCTCGCGCATGATGCCTTGTCCTCGATACTCGGGCAGTACGCAAGCTCCCGAGACATACTGGATCATCACTGCTTGCTTGCTCTCGCGGGTCGGGCGCAACCAGTATGACGGGAAGCCGATGTGCGCGATGGGGCGCGTCCCGTCGTAGCGTATGGCGATATAGTGCTGGCTAGCGCAGTACGTGAAGTAGAAGTCTACGAAAGTTTCGTCGTCCTCGAAGCAGGTCTTCCAGAGGGCGCGCCCATGGCGTAAGTAATCCAGCCGAGCGAGGATCTCGCTTAGAGATCTTCGCTGAGCTGGATGTGCCGTATTAGTTGGATTCGTCGCAGAGGTCATAGCGCAGGATAGCTGTTTCCTTAGCTAGGAGCATCTCGGGCTTGTAGCTAAGCTTGCTCTTGCGAAGTCCCTCGATGCCGAGGTCTTCTTCGCGGTTGATGTAGGTGTACTGCTCGGGGATGTGTCGTGCCAGCTCGCGGTTGATCATCGTAAAGGCGCCTTCGTAGGCGGTGTCAGCTTTCTCGACATGGATGCCGAAGGTGTCTGCATTGATCGGTGAGCCATAGCTGAAGGCGACGATCTTGCCCTCTACGCGTAGGATGCCTCCCGTGAGTCCAAGGGCTTCCGCATGCTTGAGTGTTCGCTCGATCATCAGTCGTTCGTCTAGTCTGCCATCGCCATCTCCCGAGGCATCGAGCCAGGTGTCTACGAGGGAGAGGCATTCGTCTGCATGGGCAGAGGTGAGGGGCTCATAGGTGTAGTCGGGGTAGAGGCGCTCGAACTTATTGATATGATTGCGCTTGCTCTGTAGGCTCTTGCCACTAAGGCTGACGAGCCGCTCACGCAGATAAATATAGTCCTGATTACCCTCGTCGCCGAGGAACTGGAATGCCTCTGGGCAGAGGCTCTCTAGTCGCTCACGACATCGTGAGGCAACGCCCATGAGGATGAGGGGATAATCACCCTCCTGTGCCAAGGCACGCAGACGGTGGATGGTACGCACGAAGCCCTCGCCACTGTCACATAGAGGCATGAGGTAGGCGGGATGATTGCGTCCAGCGGGCTTGAAGCGAATGACGAGGCTTCCCTCGATGATTGCCCAGCTCGTGCCGTAGCGCACTGCCCAGCCATAGAGGTTGGAGAAAGCGAGGTCGCAGACCATAGAGCTTCCCCGCAGGGTGTAGTCGGTGATTGCGTCTCGGTCGGTGACCTCGACGGGTTTGAATACGATTGATTTCATATCTTCTACAACCACCCAGGGCGCACGGCGGTTCAGAGGGTACGGCTGCTCGAGCATGATCGCTGTCGGGCAGGTCTATTTGTCTGATGAATCCAAGGGCAGGGATTATAGCTGGAGCGAAGGTGATCTGCAGTAGGGCAAGTACCCGACTTAGGGTAATCGAGTTCTAAACCAAAGTTTGGTCTATATATACCAAGCTTTGGTATATGTATTCCAAGGCTTGGTATATGTATCCCAAACTTTGGGACAGAGCTGACTTGCTTTGACTCGCCTAGATGGATAGCTTGTGTTCGGCTAGCGGATTTCCGTGAAAGCCCAGCCTCGATTAGCATGGGATGTGCCTCTGCGCAGGGGCGTCTGTCGGAGGGGCTTAGGGCTTGGGCTGATATAGACCTAGGCAGATTAGGTTGGTGGGTATGATTGACTAAATTTGTGTGTGAGGTATTGTCTCATGTCTCTCGGGACCTTTATAGTTGGTCTCTCGGGGAGGAAGAAACAAAAGAATAGAAATACTACAATGCAGATAGCAAATTAGGAAATGAAAACCACCCTAAGAAGAGCCGTGTGGCTCACTGTACTTGCTCTGCTCTCCAGTGTCGCATATGCGCAGGAGGTCAGCCTAGAAGAGTGCTATCGGTATGCCGAGGCGAACTATCCACTTATCAAGCAGCATGGGCTACATCGATACGACTCAGCTTCATCTGCGCAAGGCACAGCTCCTCTCAGGCAAGGCGGTAGCTGAGAGTAAACGGCACAATATCCCAGAGCAGGTCGCCTCGCTACGTCAGCAGATCGCCTCTCAGCGTAGCGAACTCGTACGCTTCACTCAGCTCCTAGAGGAGGGGGCTGCCACTGCCAAGCAAGTGGATGACCTCAAAGCTCAGATCGCTGTGCTGGAGCGTCAGCTGTCGGCGCAGACGACTAACCTACAGAGTGGCAATCGTGCTGTCGCTGGCGAGAGCTCTAGCCTAGATGCGCAGATCATGCAGCTCGAGGATCAGATCGCCAACAGCATTATTGCCAGCCCCATCACAGGTACAGTACTTGCCCAGTACGCCGAGGAAGGCGAGCTGGCGACAGCTGGACGTGCTTTGTTTAAGGTCGCTGACCTTACGAAGATGTACCTGCGTGCCTATATTACGGCAGACCAACTCACGAATGTCAAGATCGGTCAGCAGGTGCGTGTCTATGCTGACGATGGTCAGTCCGATCGCAGGGAGTACTCGGGCGTAGTGTCGTGGATCTCGGATAGAGCGGAGTTTACTCCCAAGACTATACAGACGCGCGACGAACGTGCCAATCTCGTGTATGCCATTAAGGTTGCTGTGGTAGGTGATGGTTTGATCAAGCGCGGGATGTATGGCGAGATAAAGCTGTAAGATGAAGGCGATCTCTGTCTGTGACCTACATAAGGACTATGGCTCGGTAAAGGCTCTGCGAGGGCTGAACGTCGAGGTAGGGCGTGGCGAGCTTTTCGGCATCATCGGTCCCGATGGTGCAGGCAAGACGACGCTCTTCCGTATCCTTGCGACGCTCCTGCTGGCTGATCAAGGCTCTGCACGCGTCGATGGACTAGACGTGGTGACGGACTACGAGAAGATACGTCACCGGATTGGCTATATGCCAGGACGCTTCTCTCTGTATCAGGATCTCTCCGTACGAGAGAATCTAGACTTCTTCGCCACTGTATATCACACGACGATCGCGGAGCACTACGATCTCATCGCTGATATATATCGGCAGATAGAGCCTTTCGCAGATCGTCCCGCAGGCAAACTGTCGGGCGGGATGAAGCAGAAGCTTGCTCTGTGCGCTCATTCATAAGCCCTCTGTGCTTTTCCTCGACGAGCCGACGACGGGTATAGATCCTGTCTCGCGCAGAGAACTATGGAGTATGCTCCTGCGCTTACGTAGTCAGGGCATCACGATCCTCGCCTCTACGCCCTATATGGATGAGGCTGCACTCTGCGATCGTATAGCCTTGATCCAGGGCGTAGGTCTCGAGTATGTGTGGTCGGAGTTCCTTATCCTCGTGGGGATGGCGATGGTGGCTGTCGTGGCTAGCCTACGTCTATTCAAGGTGCGCTTGCAGTGATCATTTATCTAGAGTGAGTACTTATGCTACGGTTTCTACTAGAGAAGGAGTTCAAACAGCTTTTTCGTAATTCCTTTCTTCCTCGGCTCTTGATCTTCCAGCCCTTGCTGATGATGCTGGTGATGCCCTACACCACCAATCAGGAGGTGCGCCAGGTCCGTCTCGCCATCGTGGACAATGATCATAGCACGACCTCGCAACGTCTGGTGTACAAGACCACGGCGACCGACCATTTCATCCTAGCGAGCTATGCCACATCATACTCCGATGCACTCCGTAGTGTCGAGGCCGGTGATGCCGATCTCATCCTGTCGATAGCGCCAGACTTCGAGCGCGACCTAGTCAATATAGGGCAGGGGAATGTCTTCGTAGCCTCCAATGCGACGAACGGTGTCAAGGCAAGCCTTGGAGCTTCATACCTCCTGAGCGTCATCGCGGACTATAGCCGAGAGCTCAATGCTGAGCGTGGTCTGCCTCAAGCGGTCGAGAGGGCTGTGCCTGCCTTTAGCATGGTGTCGCAGTACCGATTCAATCCGCACCTAGACTACAAGGCTTTTATGATCCCTGCTCTCATGGTTTCGCTCCTGACGATGCTCTGTGGTTTCTTGCCAGCCCTCAATATCGTCGGTGAGAAGGAGAAAGGCACTATTGAGCAGATCAATGTAACGCCTGTGAGGCATCATACCTTCATTCTCTCTAAGCTCATACTCTACTGGTTGATTGGCTTCCTGGTGCTGAGCCTGTGTATGGGGATTGCCGTTCTGATTTATGGGCTGGTACCTGTCGGGAGCCTGTGGTTGATTTATCTTTTCGCTGGCATCTTCATTTCGCTGGTCTCTGCTGTGGGACTGGTCATCTCCAACTATTCTAATACACAGCAGCAGGCGATGTTTGTGATGTATTTCTTCATGCTCATTTTCCTGCTGATGAGTGGGCAATTCACGCCGACGACGAGCATGCCCACTTGGGCGCAATATATAGCAGCTGCCAATCCTCTCAAGTATTTCGTTGAGGTGATGCGCATGCTCTATCTCAAAGGAAGTGCGTTCTCTGACCTCCTGCCCCATCTAGGCTATCTCTCTGCTTTCGCTATCGGTTTCGGCCTGTGGGCAATCCTGAGCTATCGCAAGACGAATTAATAAGCCTGATGATGGTTCGCACGAGCCTAGCCGAAGGGGGCGCCCCATGCAGGCGGTTTCTCTTCGAGGGGGAGCAGTTGAGTCGTGAACGGGACTTACAGTAAGTCGTCTCGGGGACTTACTGTAAGTCCCCGAGGTGAGTTAAGGTAAGTCGCCTCTGCGATAATATTTAAGTCGAGAGGCGGGGATGAACCGTGTGGATGAGACGCAGGGGATAGGTCGGAGAGAGTGGAGACGCTAAGTCGTATAAATAGCATCAGCCCGCAGAGCGATCGCTCTGCGGGCTGATGCTATTTATACTCTTCAGGGGAGTGAGGGACTAGAGATTGCCGCGCTCGATGTCCTTGAAATAGTTGTAGGTGCCGACCTTAAGCTCGTTGCACGCAGCTTCGTCTGCCACGATGATGCCGTGGGGGTGAAGCTGGAGCGCCGTGATCGTCCACATCTGATTGACACTGCCCTCTACAGCCTGCTGGAGGGCGCGTGCCTTGCCGTGTCCATTGACGAGGATAAGTACCTCGCGGGCATCCATCACGGTGCCTACACCGACGGTCATAGAGGTCTTGGGGACCTTATTGACATCGTTGTCGAAGAAGCGACTATTGGCAATGATCGTGTCCGTCGTCAGCGTCTTGACGCGTGTGCGTGAGGTGAGTGATGAGCCTGGTTCATTGAACGCGATGTGACCATCAGGACCGATGCCACCGAGGAAGAGGTCGATGCCCCCTGCCTGCTTGATCGCCTCCTCGTACGCC
>JBHACZ010000007.1:0-43719 GCA_041854825.1 Porphyromonas sp.
AAACATATGTTGCAAGGGCGATGAATAGGATGTCACACAATCTATATTTACAGCGGCCTAATACGCGTGGATCTGGGATAGTCTCGAAGTATTTCATGCTTACAAAGATAGCGCTTGTATTTTGATGCGGTTGCCCTGTACAGCGCCACTCCTGGAGAAACATTCTCACAAAAAGGTTTTGGCAGCTATGCATCCCCTACCTCACCTGGTGTACCATCAATTTTGCCTACAGCTTGATGCACGGGGCTACATCCTTATCCCTCCGCTCTATTACATCCGCCTATACTAGCCCCTACTGGTTTATCTCGACTCTATTTATCCTCACTTGCCTTCTGCTCCTACTAAAGCACCTATTCCGTGACAATGCGTTGACCGCACTCGCCTTCATACCCCTTAGCCTCTGTCTTCCAGATTCTATCCCAGCACTAGGGTACGACATCTCCAAGGTGATGTTCCTCTATCCATTCTTCATCGGAGCATATTACCTCGCCCAGCACCAAGAAACCATTCTTGCAACTATTGAGAAGCACAGGATCTCGATAACCCTCGGGCTGTTCACCCTCTTTGCCCTCTTAATACCCCTCTATCACGAAGACACCTACATTTACATATCCAAGTACTCCCTTTGGGGTGAGTATGACAAGCTCGGGCAACTCTGTACAGACGCTTACAGACTGATAATTGGAGCTCTGGGAGCAGCGTTCTTCGCCCTCATAGCGCATCGCCTTCCGACCTCCGACTCCCTCGGCACTCGAGTTCTAGTGTGGTTTGGACAAAACTCGTTAGGCCTCTACTTCATTCAAGAAATCCTATTCGCTCACTACTTCAGACACCTAGACATGGGGTGGGCAGAATCTTACTGGGGTTGGTCGCTGGTCTCCGCTATCATCATCACAATCGCCAGCCTCATCATTCTCACACTCAAATCAAGCAAATATACAAGGGCTCTCCTTCTCGGCAATTAGCCCGACATAACCATAGAACAATCCCACGCCTAATCTGAGAGATTGGGTGTGGGATTATGTTCATGGGATGCAGACCCTCCCTCTAGCGAGCTAGCGCACGACTTGCCTGAACGTAGGCGTACATCCCGAGCGTGAAGAGGGCGTAGAATACGAGATTCGTCGCCCCTGGGAAGTTGAGCAGGACGCCCAGCCCGAACGACAGCATCACGAAAGTCGTAATGCTCACCAGCATCGCGAGATCAAAGAACATCGTTCCTCCGCTCGAGGGCAAAAACTCACGACGTACGACACTCACGAGGAGCAATACGGGCACCACGATCTCTAGCACACCGAGCAGATAGATAAAGGGCGGAATCCCTCCTGGCAGTGCCGCAAGGAATGACCCATCGAACATCCGAACATAGCCTCCCATCACCGCATCGGTGTTGAAAATCTTCTGAAAGCCTGGTTGCCCCATCGTGTATCCCATCATGAAAATGATCGGAAGCACCTTGACAGCCCCAAAGAGGCGAAGCCCTTCTGCTCCACGCGTAGCTCGCTCCACATACCACAGGAAGAAATACAGCAGACCCGTGTAGAAGAACAGATTGGCAGCCGCCTGATGATTAGAGATCATACGTGTGGCAAAGCCATAGAGCACCAGCCCAACGATCCCCGCCAGAATACCCCACTTGAGAAATGGAGCCTTCCCCTCCAGCATAAACTCTCGGCGAACGGCTGACACCACGAGGGCGAACGCTGCGATGAGCTGAAGCACACCTGTCACGACAAGCGTGCACGTAGCATAGCTCGGCAATTCGGTCACGGGCTGACGATTGTAGAAATTCATATAGGCAGATACCACCTCGGCATCCCCCTGGATCAAGTAAAACCCATTGATCCCCATACTCAGCACCAGCCCAACGATCACGGGCAGAGTGATGAACTTCGCCACTGACACTTTATTCATTTGATTCTTTTTCTTTTGGTTATATCCTTAATTCGAAACAATCCCACCCCGAAATCGTTCATTCCAAATCCTTTCCCCTTCCATTTGCTCAGCAATTACTCACAGAGCGCACATAGTCCGCTCCATCTGTTTCGTCTACCCTAAGCAAGTTCTTCAGCGAAGCAGAGCCTTAGCCCCGTGTGATGACTTAAGTTTTATCGCCGAGGTGACTTACAGTAAGTCGCCCGCGGGACTTACTGTAAGTCACCAAGACGATTTAACTTGAACCCCGAAAGGAAGAGAAGGCAAGGCTTCTGCACCGCAGAGACCATGCGCCTCCCTGTATCACTGGTACGCTACGGCAAGCCGTCAAGGCACCCGCCGAGCCTAAACAAAAAAAATCGGCATTGACACAGAGCGAGATACAATCCTAATTACCATTAAGTGTCACTGCCCCCTCAGAGCATGTACTACCTTTGCAGTGTCAAGGAAGAGACAGCCACCCGACACACGGCGCCACGGGCGGATGACCTCGACCACGACAGCACAAATAATATCAGTTAAACCATTAAAAACACCAAAGAGTATGTTACACTATTCAGTCAAGAAAACCATTGCCCGCGTCGGCAAAAACAAGGGGCAGAGCGTCTTCATCGCCAAGCGTACCAACGTAACGCGACTCTCTAGCCGAGCAGTCGAAGACCTCATCGTCGACAAGACTTCCCTCTCTCGAGGTGACGTACGCCACGCCATCACTTCGCTAGCAGAGGTCATCCGCTGGGCGACAACGAACGGAATGGCGGTAGAGCTCGCCGACCTCGGCACCTTCAAGGTCGATGCCCGCTCCTCCTATGTTCTCGACAAGACCAAGGCAAATGCCTCCAGCATCCGCCGTCCCTTCCTACGCTTCTATCCACGCCTCGAGATGCGCACTGCAGCCCACTCTGTCGCCATCAGCGTAGACAATCCCTTCGTCAAGTCCGAGGCTCCCGCCTCTACTCCCACGCCTCCTCCCGCCACTGGAGGAGGCACCCAAGGTGGCAATCCCTCCCAGCCCTCCGAGGAAGAAGATGGCTTCTAGCTCTTTCTTATACAGGAGACGCGCACGGGGGCATCCCATCTCTAGGAGATCTCTCAGCATCCGACGTACGAGGAGTAGCATTACGCTCTATTGCTAGCTCTAGTAGAGATCGCGCCCGCACCCTATGCAAGGATCTCCCCCGACATCTTCTAGAATGAAGACGCCGGGGGAGATCATTTATGGCTAGTCGCTCTCAGCGAGCCTAGACTAAGAAGGGTTCTGTACGAGAGCGCCCTGAGCGATGTCGATCTCTCTCTGAGGGATCTCGATCTGGAGCAGTGGGCTCGTGTACTCGTAGGTCTGATTGGTCACCTGTGACGTAATGCTCTTGTGGAAGCGCATCATATCAAAGAGGCGATGACCTTCGCAGAAGAATTCAATGCGACGCTCAGCAAGGATGTCATCGAGCGTAACAGCAGCTGCTGCCGTGTATCCCTCGATACGCTTGCTACGGAGATCGTTGTAGTAGTCTACCGCAGCCTTCGTCCCCGTCTGGGTCGCGCCACGCAGGAGAGCTTCGGCAGCGATCAGGTACATCTCAGAGAGGCGCACCACCTTGTAGTTGTTCACATACAGAGGAGACGTCGCACCTTCCTGACCTTGGTACTTAGTCGTATAGAACGCCTTATAAGCACCCTTCTCTGTAGCACGCTCCGTAATGGCTGCTAGGCGAATGTCACCCGTCAGAGTCTTAGCCCAAGTCATGAATTCAGTAGCTGCAGCAGCTTCTGGATAACCATTGGGACTCGTGTAGTACCCGAGCGAGTTACGCTGAGCACTGCTCTTGTCGGTATTGAGCACTTCAAAGATCGACTCGTCCGTACCCGTCTTGCTCCATACACCTAGGTAAGCATCACGCTCATAGAGGCTGTACGCACCGCCGTCGATTACTTCCGAAGCGTACTTGTACGCCTTGTCATAGTCTCCATTATAGAGATGCACACGGCTTAGGAGAGCAGCAGCAGCCCAGTAGTTGATCTGACCAGAGGCAGTCTTCTTGTCTTTCGAGAGAAGCGTTAATGCCTTCTCAAAGTCTGCGATGATCTGCGTGTAGCTCTGACGAATCGTAGCGCGACTAAACTTATGATCTACCCCAAACACGCGGTCATAGATTGGCATACCTGAGTTAGCAGCATCCACATCGGTCGCTACCACAGGAAGCTTACTATAGAGGCGCACCATCTCAAACTGTGCTAGAGCGCGCAGAGCATAGAGCTGACCTAGAGCATCATTAACCTTGGCAGCAGAAGCTTCGCGTTCTGCTGCTGGGATATCCATGATCTCGATGATACTATTGGCACGCGCTGCTACAGTCGAGAATATTTCGTATGCACCCTCCGATATCCCAGAGTTTCGGTCTGTCTGGAAGAGCAGAACAGGGAGGAAGTGGTTGGCGGACACGTTGGGAGCATATAGGTCTCCACCCTTGGCATCAGCATAGAGCGCCACGTCTCCGGAATATCCCCAGCGACTAACAAGCTCAGCATACACACCTCGCACCGCTGTCTCGAGGAGCTGTACACTCGTTACAGATTCCTTCGTAGAGAGAGAGGCAGAGGGCGTCTGATCCAGCTCCTTAGAGCAGCTGACGAAGAGCGTCGAGGCTGCTAGTATTGCGATTGCTATCTTTTTCATTTCGATTGCTTTGTTGAATGTTCGACAATGTCTGTCCTATTCCCTTAGAATCCCACGTTGAGACCAATGCTGAACGTACGAGACGCTGGCGTATCAACAGTCCTATAGCCATTGAGTGCAACCTCGAGCTCCATATCCTTGGTAGCCGCGTAGATGAAGAAGAGGTTGTTCGCTACGAGCGACACATCGACAGACGACACACCGAGCTTGCGATAGATGCTCTCGGGGATACGATATGTCAGAGATAGCTCCTTGAGGCGTACGAAGTCTGTAGAATGGAGATGTCTAGTAGACCAGCGGTCAGAGCGATAAGAATGATTGAGCACTGGGCGTGGATTGTCCACTACATCTCCAGGATTGCGCCAGTAGTTACCAGCGACTGAAGAGTCGAGGTTGAAAGAGAACATACGCACACCGTCATTCTTGAAGAAGTAACCAGGATAATCGAAGAGGTAGCCACCGAACTGATACGTAATCAGAGAGCTCAGTGTAAAGCCCTTGAACGAGAACGTATTGGTCAGACCCCCGAAGAGCTTAGGATAAGCCGACTTCTGGATCGTACGACCAGCCTGAGTATATACATGCGTGAGGTTGTCTGGGTCTGCAGGCTTAGTAGGATCCTTGAGGAACTGACCAAGACCTGTCTGAGGATTCACACCCACCCATGTAGGCAGGTAGAATGAATAGAGATCCTTCCCCTCGCTATACATATAGAGGTTACCGTCACCGCTGATGATATCTCCATTAGGAAGAGACTCTACAGTAGCCTTGAGTGTAGAGAGTGAGAGGTCAAGATCCCACTTAAATGGAGAAGACAGAAGATCACGACCATGGAACTCTACTTCGATACCCTTATTAGAGATCGCACCTACGTTCTTATCCATTGCGGAGAGTCCAATACCATACGAAATGGGCAACTCAAGTAGAAGATTGTCCGTGTACTTGTTGTAGTACTCTACAGTGAACGTAAAGCGCTGAGCGAACGTAAGGTCGAGACCGAGGTTGAAGTTACGGCTCTGCTCCCATCCGAGATCCTTATTCTCCACCTGGCTAAGGAAGCTAGCAGCTTGCCCACCATAGGTACCAGAGAATGCATAGAGACCTAGAGCACCATAGTAGTTGCCAGGGAGGTTGCCGTTCGTACCGAATGAAGCACGGAGCTTACCATCGGTGATCAAGTTGTTTTTGAAAAACTCTTCGTTGCCGAAGCGCCAAGCGCCAGACACACTATAGAAGATACCCTGACGCTTGTCTACCCCAAGGCGTGAAGACTCGTCCGAACGAAGGCTAGCACCGAGGTAGTAGCGATCCGCATAGTTATAGTTCACATTGCCGAAGAATGAGCGGAGGAAAGTATTGTAGATTGCTGAGCTTGCCTGATCTGGCTGACCGCTAGCAAGTTCGGGTAGCACAGGGTTAGAGTATGCCTTGGCAGACAGGAACTCATAGAGGTAGTTGATCTTCTGTGCTTCGAAACCTACGAGCCCATCGAGGTTGTGTACTTCGCCGAGCGTCTTGTTCGCCGAGAGGACGTTCGATGTAGACATCGTGTAAATCGTGCGATTAGTGCGTTCACCGAGACCACCTACAGACTCACCGTCAAGCGAGTTGGGACTCCAGCGACGAAGAAGCTTTGCACTCACATAGTCGACAGAGTTCGTCGTCTTGAACGATAGCCAGTCCGTGAACGTGATGCGAGCACCTACGTCTGTCAGAGCGCGAAGCGTCGCCAGGTCATACTTGGAGTAGTCTGGCTGCAGCTGCATGAGGGGATTCTTCACACGGTCGTCGAAGCTCGCATTCTCGTTGTATGTCCCATTGTCATTATAAACAGGCTGATCAGGGCGAGAAGAGAAGACAAGCGACAGGGGAGTGGTCGTACCGATACCCTGAGCTTGGTCTGCCTGGTCACCACGGCTCTGCTGAGAGGTGTGGCTGATCTGAGACTTGAACGAGAGGTCAAGCCACTTAGATGCCTTATTCTCAAGATTGAGCAGTGAAGAGTAACGGCGGAATGTAGAGAGCGTCACAAGACCCTTAGTGTCATTCACTCCGAGAGAAGCGAAGAACTTCGTCTGTTCGTTACCACCTGAGGCAGAGAGCTGCAGCTCGTTGATGAAACCACCATCATAGATCTTGTCGCGCCAGTTAGTCACCTGCTCATCGCTAGTAATGGGCGAATTGTCCTGGAGATTGGCATCTGCAAAGGTCTCAGCCTCTGCCAGCACAGCTGCATCCCCATAATTAGCAGAGCCTGGGATAAGCGCCTTTTTTTGATTTAGGCGATAACCCACGAGGGCATCACGGAAATACTGGCGATACTGAGCAGCCGTCATAGGCACATATGAATCTGTCGCCATCGTAGACCAGCCCTTGTTCGCACGGAGGTTGAAGCGAGTCTTACCCTGCTGACCCTTCTTAGTCGTGATCACCACTACGCCATTGGCAGCACGTGAACCATAGAGCGAAGCAGCAGCAGCATCCTTGAGGACGGTCATGCTCTCGATGTCATCGGGGTTGATGGTCGAGAGGATGTTACTAGACATCTTGTCCGCACCATAGTTCCCGCTGGTCATTGCCACACCGTCGATCACATACAGAGGCTGAGTAGACCCTGTAATAGAGCCGATACCACGCACCTGGATAGAACCAGAAGCACCAGCATCACCCGTCACGGACGTCACACGCAGACCTGGCACCTTACCAGCTAGAGCCTTATCAAGAGACTCTACCTTGGCGTTCGCGAAAGCATCTGCCTTGACACTCGCAGCCGAACCTGCGAAAGCCGACTTCTTCGCAGTACCATAGGCGACAACCATCACTTCGTCGATCACCTTAGAGTCTGACTGCAGGACGACACGCATACCATCACGGGCTGCGACTTCCTGAGTCTTCATCCCTACGAATGACACGACGAGCGTCGCGCTGTTGGGCACCGAGAGACGGAACTTACCATCTAGGTCGGTAGCCACACCCGTCTGGGTACCCTTGATGATAACCGAAGCACCAATAATGGGCTGATTATCATCAGCCGACACCACGACACCATTGACGGTGCGCTGCTGTGCCAGCAACATCCCTATCCCAAGGAAGAGAGATGCGAAAAATAGTAGTCCTCTTTTCATCTGTTTGACTGTTCTTTTTCGTTAAACCTGTTGTCCTATTCCTGGATCTCCGACAGTGGAGTGGAGATCCATATCGAAGTCTGAGGAGAGATTGATCACAAATTCACAATGCCCTCTTACAGACTGATACTAGGGCAAAGATACAAAGCCCTATCGATACTTCCAAACAATATGAGCAGAAAAAACGAACATCTCCGTCACATTTTACCAGAACCCAAAACGCACTTTTGCATATTTGGCGGGGTCATACTCGAACAAACACACAGAGGATCACCCATTTACGCAACTACCTCCAGCAACATCGCCCTATGCAAAAATATTTTTCTTATCCCTCAAGACTTTGGACTATTCTCACACATAAGCACTGAGAGATCTTTAATTTCCACGGATCAATCCCCAATCCAGAAAGGTGCTGTACAGCACAATTCTTGCCTTCAAAACATTTCAAGGAGCCTGCCCTTTAAGCAACGCCGAGCGATACAGCGCCGTTCTCGTGAAGAGATAAGTGCAGTATCGCTCGGCGTTTAAGCGTTTCCTTCCGGACTAGTCCAGAGAATCTATGCGCAGATCGAGCCGCTCCCCCAAGGCTAGGCGTGCCACGGAAGCTGTGGAGGCGAGAAGCTCGGCGAGAGAGATGCCGAGGGTATGCGCCACAGAGGCGTAGTGCTCGGAGATCTGGAGGTCAGATTCATCATCAGTCTCTAGAAGCAGAGCGCCACGGTCATAGGCAAGGCGCAAAGCTTCAAGGTTATAGCGACGTCCAAAGCTTAGGAAGCACCCAACCTCCATCAGCTCTGTCGCGAGCTCTGCCCCGCGTCGATAGCCATGTATGATCCAGGGCGTGTGCGCGTGCTGCCGTTTCAGCGCGAGAAGTTCGCTCCAGGCACGCACACAATGAACGACAAGGGGAAGCTCACGAGCATTCGCAAGAGATATGACCGCCTGCATTTGACGAATTTGCAGAGCTAAAGGGACTGCGCTGAGACGATCAAGCCCGACCTCTCCGATGCCCACGACTTCGGAGCTATCAAGACGATCTGCCAACGCTCCCAAAGCGTCATCAGTCATATCCTCAGCATACCAAGGGTGTAGCGAGAGCGTGCATGGCTCTACGGCACGAGCCGAGCTATCGCAGAGACGCACACTCTCTATACGCACCAGCTCCAGGCTCGACTTAGCGGGGCGATGGCTATGGACATCTATATAAGGTAGCGACATGATTAGATCGGGGGAAGCTACAGATTAATGCGGATTCTTTTTAACTCTATACACTGACTAGAAAATTGTATCCAATATAATCCTCTCATAGAGACAGACATGTATTCTCGCAAAAATGGTGGAACTTTTCCCTCAAAAACATCAATGTTTTCGACGAAAAACATCGATCTTTTTGGCGAAAAAGATCCATCATTTTGGGAGAAAAGTTCTATCATTTCTGAATAGGCGTCCTAGAAGTGCCCCGAGAGGGAGCTGAGGCATGGAGAATCAAGAGAAAGACGAACTCCACAGTGAGCACCCCAAAAGAGAACCGCAAGCCTACTTCCCCTACACCGAATGCGCATTACAGATTGACCCAAAGAACAATGGGAGAGGACTGGGGATGGGAATAAAAAAGCAAGCGACCGAGCATAGCCGAGACAAGCGACCGAGCATAGCCGAGAGAGGCACTAAGGCACTGGGTCATGCCCATGCCCACCCCAGGGATGACAGCGCAGGATGCGACGCACGGCTAGGTAGAGTCCATAGAATGGCCCATGCTTGCGAATAGCCTCGACAGCATACGCTGAGCACGAGGGCGTATAGCGACACGAAGGCGGTAACACGGGAGAGATCACCGCACGATAGAAGTAGATCGGCAAGAGGAGGAGCCACATCAGCCCCTGACGCAGTAGGCGAAGGATGGTCATCATGATCATTAAGCTGGGAGACGAGCGAATGGATAGGTTTAGCTTCGATGTGCGAGCAGGCGAACTATTCGCTTTCGCTCATCGTCTCAGCAAGCGAAGCTTCCCGAGCAATACGAGCAAAGGCACGCAGCACAGCCCGCTCGACATCTGCATAGGTAGGCAGATCCTTGGCGACGCTCACGAAGGCAAGGCGTGCATACACACCATTATGCTCGAGGAGATGAAGCCAAGGCGCCTTGTGCAGGCGATATGCCTCACGTACTAAGCGTTTGATGCGATTGCGCGCTGTCGCCCTACGATGATAACGCTTAGAGACAGATACCATCATTTGACTGCGCGTAGCCTGTGGCTCGCTCGCGATCGTCCACACGACCCGCAGGGGATAGGCGACGAACGCCTTCCCCTCCTCGAAGAGACCGTCTATATCACGGCGTAGGTGCAGACGCTCGACTTTGCGCAGCGTCGCGCTTGCAGGACTATTCATCAGTTGTCAAATCTATCTCTACGAAGCAGACGAGGCTACCTCACCCTATGGTGGAGGTAGCCTCGTCTGTATAATTATGACCGCCGAGCGGGGCTACTTCGCCTCGCGGGCTAGATACTCGTCAAGCGCCAGCACCATCGAAGGCGTCTCCGACGTCGGGATAAGATCAAGGCGAAGACCCGAGTCTTCCACGGCACGAGCCGTAGCTGGACCATGAGCAGCGATACGAATATCTCCCTGTTCGAAGTCTGGATAATTACGCTTCAGGGACGTTACCCCGATGGGCGTAAAGAAAATGTACATGTCGAAGGACTCGGCACGCTCCTCTGCCGTCAGCTCGGCAGGCACCGTGCGAAACATGATCCCTGTAGAGTGGAAAACCTTCTTGGCGTCAAGCAGAGCCTGCAGGTCAGTCTTGTGCTCCTCGGGGGCAGGGATGAAGTACTTTTCCTTGGCATGCTTATAGATCAATGCTGCCAAACCTTCGAGGTTGCCCGACTCTGGGAAGAAGACTTTGCGCTTGCGGTAGGTGATGAACTTCTGCAGATAAAGAGCGACCTGCTCGCTGATGCAGAAATACTTCATCGTGTCAGGCATTGCTACTCTCAGCTCCTTGCTCAGCTCGAAGAAATGCTCCATAGCCTTACGCGTCGTGAAGATGATCGCGGTATGGTCAAGGATATTGATGCGCTGATCGCGAAATTCTCTAGTCGTAAGCCCCTCTATCTTGATGAAGGAGCGAAAGGTCACCTCTACACCGTGGCGAGCTGCGACGTCGTGATAGGGCGAGCGCCCAGTCGGCTCTGGTTGAGAGATGAGGATCTTCTTTATGTTCACTGAATGTCTTTATAATACTATTTGCGAGCGTCACCCCTCACGTAGAGCCTTTACTCACAAAGAGCGCCAAATAGACCCACGGAAGGATTTCGTGGGTGCAAAGGTACAAAAAATTACACATAGCGCCACTCCCCCCTCCATGAAGCCTTCGTGCACCCTGCACGATATACACGACCTGAACCAAGCCAATTAGACCTACCGTAAAGCCGATACACACCGTCGTGGGGACAGGCTCAGCTAGGTAAAGCAGAGAGAGAGCCATGAGTGCGATCATGCGCAAAAGCGAGATCAGTACCCTGTCTTGATCTACGAGCATTCCTGTCTCTCGA
Source organism: Porphyromonas sp. (assembly GCA_041854825.1). GTDB lineage: Bacteria > Bacteroidota > Bacteroidia > Bacteroidales > Porphyromonadaceae > Porphyromonas. The sequence continues at coordinate 11,292 of JBHACZ010000007.1, forward strand.
TCAACGAAGATATAGTGCCAGAGACGTGACGAGAGGAAGCGCAGGAAGGTAAGCCCCCCCATCACTGCTATCACTACACCGAGCAGACGCAGGCACTCAAGCAGAGGCATACTATCATCGACGAGCTCGAGGCGGACACCCAGCACCATCGCGATCGCCCCAGCTGAGAGCGCGCTCGAGCACATGATGAACGCTCGGAAGGCTTCGTAGGAGATGAAGCGCTGGATGAAGGGCATCACCTTGTCTCGATGATCATAGAGATACATCAGCCTCGTCACCTCTATCAGCCCTGGCGTACGCACGAGCAGCACTAGCCCGAGTAGCCAGCTAGCGAAGACACTGATATAGACGACGTCCATATAGATCTGCCCACTAGAGAATGCGGCATCCATCACCTACTACGCAATGCGTTTTCTCAATCCTGACCGTATCTCGTCTATCTACCGAAGAGGCGATCCCAGAAGCCACGACGGTCAGGCATAGGCTCATCTCCCATCATCGAGAGACGATCCCACTCGGCATCGAGTGCCTTGCCCGCACGAATGCGGTGATAGATAACCCCCCAGTCGGGGATCCCGCCGAAGCTACGGTCATCAATGAAGAGATCCGCCTTGAGCTTGCGAGAGAATCCCTCCCCTGTCGCATCCTCCTCTGGGAAATCTCTATTGATAGCATAGAACTCTAGCCCTCGCACACGGCACCACTCTACTGCCTCCTCTAGCTCCTTGCGCTCGCGCACTGTCCAGAGGATGAGACGATGCCCCTCTTGCTGGAGCATCTTGAGGGTCGCGACCGCGAACGGACGTTCTTCGCCTATGGCGGGGTAACGATGCTTGACGATCGTCCCGTCGAAATCTACGGCTATTACCATATATCTTTCTTGTTCTTCTAGTTCTAATGTCCTACTGTGCGTCTCACGCTCTGCCTCTCCTACTACTCCGTGAAGTAGTGACAGAGACGTACGCTATCATCTCGAGAGAAAGCCCCCGTACGCATCAGCGTGCGCCACGAAGTAATGCTGTCGTGACGATAGAGCAGGCGATTCATCGCCTTGCGTTGCGCTGGTGAGAGATAAGGGTGCCTAGGCAATTCGTCTGCACGGAGTGTCCTAAGCGGATGGCGCATGGGAGGCGTAGTGATGGCAAACCACCGACGTAGCCCTAGATAACGCTCCTCGTCTACCCCATAGACCTCCTGAAGCTGTAGCACCGTGTAGTAACCACCGAGACGATCTCTCAGCTCAATGATACGATGTGCCGTGGCAGGTCCTATGCCTGGCACGCGGATCAGCGTCAGCGAGTCTGCGACATTGAGGTCGAGCGTCACCCGCTGGGCGAACTTATTCGTTTGCCCTCGACGCATAGACGCAGGCGGACCTGCATAGTCGCGCGTGGTAATGAGGCTGTCGGTAGCCACCGATGAGTTAGAGGTCAAAGCCGTGGCAGGCTTCTCGGGTGCATCGTCTGCCACGAGACAATAGCTCCCCAGCCCAGCAAGTCCCAGCACTGCCAGCAAGATAAGAACGATACGTTCGCCACGCCCGACGAAAAAGTACTTGCTTGCCATACCCTTACCTATTCGATTATCCAACCCTGCGCACTGCCTGCGCCTCTATCTCAGTTCGTTCCGAATATCAATACGCTCAATGAGACCATCCCGCAGGGTAATCATACGATCCGCCTCTCTCGCAAACAGCGCATCGTGCGTCACGATGACGAATGCCTGCCCCAGCTCACGCCTTAGGTCGAAAAAGAGGTTGTGCAGTTCCTCCTTATTCACCGTGTCCAGACTTCCTGAGGGTTCGTCTGCGAAGATTACCTTCGGCTCGTTCATCAGCGCACGCGCTACAGCTACGCGCTGGCATTCGCCACCCGACATCTCGCCTGGTCGATGGTCCTCACGATCGGCTAGGCCAAGTGTGCCGAGCAGTTCGCGGGCGCGGGTCGTTGCTTTGCGCAGGTTAGTCCCCACGATGAGCGCAGGGACAAGCACATTCTCCAGCGCGCTAAACTCTGGAAGGAGCTGATGGCTCTGGAAGACAAAGCCTAGCTCACGCGAGCGTAGCTCTGCTGCCTGACGTTCGGTTAGGCGAGACGCATCACGCCCAGCGATCTCTAGCCGTGCCCCTGGATCGGGAGCTGCGAGCGTGCCAAGGATCTGCAAGAGGGTTGTCTTGCCTGCGCCACTAGCGCCGACGATGGAGATGATCTCTCCCTCGGAGACCTCCAGATCTATGCCTCGAAGTACCTCGAGAGTCCCGTAGGTCTTGCGAATGCCCTGTGCTGTGATAAGTGCCATACGCTTATATATTAATGTCTCTGATAGGGAGTAGAGCTAGTGCTCCACCTCCTCGGAAGATTCTCCCTCGGATGTCTCGGTCTGCCCCAGGCGTGAGAGCTGACGCAGGACATAGGCAGCTAGATGACAGCCGAAAAGCGCAGGCATATAGCTAATGGTTCCCGCCGTGGACTTCTTGCACCGCTCGCCCGTGATCTCGATGATCGCTGTCTCGTCGGGCAGTTCGCGCGAGTAGACGACAGGCACCCCGCGCGTAATGCCGAGCTTCCGCAGGCGTTTGCGGAGCATGCGGGCGAGATGACAGTTGTGACTGCGAGACAAGTCCGCCTGCACGATAGACGCAGGATCGCTCTTCGCTCCCGCCCCCATAGAGGAGATAATCGGCAGCGAACGCTCCAGGCAGAGCGAGATCAGATAAACCTTCGGACTTAGCGAATCAATCGCATCCACGACGAAGTCATACTCGGCAGCATCGAGCAGAGCCACCATATTCTCATCCTGTAGAAACTCCTCCACGACGGTCAGCTCCACCTCAGGATTGATATCCCGCAGGCGAGTAGCCAGCGCAGAGGCTTTAGATTGACCGAGGGTAGAGGTCAAGGCGACGATCTGACGATTGAGATTGGAGGGCTGTACGGTATCTGCGTCTACGATCGTGAGGCGCCCTACGCCTCCGCGCACCAGCATCTCTGCCGTCATCCCACCGACTCCACCTAGTCCGACCACGAGGACGTGCGCCCTATCGAGGCGATCTACACCCTCTGCGCCCAGGAGGAGCTCCGTCCGTTCGCGCCATTGCTTGCTACTCATCTATCTTTATTTATTGTCTAGTCCACAAAGATACATCATCCCTCGAATACTCACCACAGCCACACAGCTTCTCCCCCTCACGCTCTATACACCTCAGGAGGCACGAGATAACGGAACTCACCTCGGGGACATCAAGTGACCCAAAGCTGTGTAATACCTTGACGAATCTACAGGTCAAGACTTGGCTTGTAGACCTAGTGCTACAGTGTAGAGAAATATGTTCGCTTACGCGAGGATGATCGACGTAGTCCTGAAAGACGACTACGGACAAGGCGATTGAAGAGAGATTTATACAGGGAGCGCATACGACCAGCACGGCTATAGATACCACACCACAAGCATCAGCAGAGAGCAGAGAGACACAGGGGGTCTCGACTGGCATCATAGTATTCTAGCGAAAGAGGATAGGTTTGGAATAGGTTGGATAATCGTATGGAAAGTACGGTGTTCTGCCCGTGCGACTACGCACCATCACATGGCGATACTCTCGTATGACCTCGGCAGTGATGCCCAGTGGGGCGACACAGTTGCCGTGTGAGGTGGTGGCTTATCCCTATTGCTCTGCTCTTCCTACTGAATGCTCGAGTGTGAAACCAAATAGCTCGAGCGAGGAAGTAATACTAAGCGAAGAGGGACATCCCGTAGCACTAGGCAGGGAGCTTCTTCATCCCGTTAGACGTGGAGCGCAGCATCATGCCGCTTGGCATAGCTACTCCCGCACTATCGATGCTTAGCGTAGACCTTATTCCCGAGATCAGAGGCATCACTTCCAGCAGCAGGTATCCTGACTCACACCCACAAGCGGACTACCTTCCCAAGCCTTACGACTCAGTGGCATTGCCTGTCCACCTGCCTGCCCACAGGCTCCCATGGGGAGCTGTCTGGGCGGGGTGCTTACAGTAGCGGGTACTGTCCTAGATTCTCACTAGATTCCCTTACGGAGCGACGCGCTCTGCGCTGTAAACGTGCAGATCTCGCCAGCTCCTACTGCTAGACACGGCAAAGATAAGTATTTATTTCCACAATCCTACACTTTCCCCTATTCTGTGCAATAATCAATCTCGCTTCGCCCATTCAATCACCTACGTCACATCCTTCACGTGCCGACCCGTCTGACTTGTCCGAGCAATTGCTTCGTGCCCTAATGCCTATCAGCGTAATGCACCCATCCTTCATCGACTGCGATGCTCACGCCTCGCACGTGACATCTACTCTCGGATACCGCCATCTCGCACGAAAGCCTCTTGCTGACGCTCGATCATTCGACGAAGCATATAGGTCGCTTGATGAATGAGGGTAATACAGAGGTTGGCAAGCTCCTCAGCAGAAAGTCTCAATATGAGCACCTAGTAATCACGAGCCAGCTCCTCACTACGGGCGTATGCTCTCAGTGCTTCATAACGTGGATGCCCTGCCTGCCATAGTCCCAACGAACGTACCCGCAGATAATCCTCGTAGTCAATCAGCAATTCCTCAAGGCTTGCCTTAGCGACACTCGTCAAACGAATCTCCATCTCGCACGAGGTCGTAGAGGCGACACTCCCCCTCGGCGATATTTTGCTTGCCAGAGCGAGCCGCCTGCACCATTTGATCTATCGTACGATCACCCCATTGAAGATGAGTGTGTGCAAAATGATAAGTCATGTCGTATATCATCTCCGACACACGGTAGACGCGTAGTTGACGATAGCCTCCTTTCTGTTCTAGAAACTTACTCATAGCCGATCTCCTAAACCATTCTTCAGTAAAGATACAGAATGTTGGCGTGCCACGGAGTCAAGCGTCTACACTCTATCTTGCCTCCCCCCCTGCCGTAGCATCCTACCTCCTTCTATTCTACAGAGATCCCCCTAGTTTTCGTACTTTTGTATTCAAGGACGGGCTAGAGACAGCTCCCCTTCAAAGCAATTACAATTAAGAGGACAAAGCAATGATCACAGTCGAGCGTTATCACGACATCAGTATGGGACACCGCGTAGTGGGGCATGAGAATAAATGTCGCCATCTGCACGGGCACAACTATCGCGTCTACTTCACCTGTACGGCGGAGCAGCTCGATAGCCTCGGGTGCGTCATCGACTTCGGCATCATCAAGGAGCGCCTCTGCCTCTGGCTCGAAGGCCATTGGGATCATAAGATGATGATCTGGGAGGCTGACCCACTCCTCCCAGAGCTACGCACCCTCGTCCCCGAGGATCTCGTCATCGTCCCCTTCAACCCCACCGCCGAGCAGATGGCTGAGCATCTCACACTACATGTCGGTCCCGAGCGTCTCGCCGGCACAGGCGTGCGTCTCATCAGCGTGCGCGTCGAGGAGACCCGCAAATGCTCTGCCACATATTCGCTCTAGAAAGTCGAAAGAAGACAAACCTTCGCCTGCCCTAGATGGTTATAGGGCAAAGGGCAAGCTCTAAGACGCAAGCCCTCTACTCATGGCTATTCAACAATTAAATACAAGACAGATCATTATGAAGTTTACGCAGAAGATGCAAGACGCGATCAACGCGCAGATCAACCACGAGATGCTTTCTGCCAATCTCTACCTCTCTATGTCGGTGCACTTCGCACAGATCGGACTCGGTGGCTTCGCGCACTGGTTCTTCAAGCAGTCATCCGAAGAGAACGCTCACGCTCAGGACATGATGAAGTACATCATCTCACGCGGTGGTACGGTCAAGATCGGTGCTATCGATGCCGTGCAGACGGAGTTTGGCGACGCGCTCTCTATCGCAGAGCTAGCACTCGGTCATGAGCGTAGCGTCTCAGCCCGCATCGAAGGTCTCGTAGCGCTTGCCATCGAAGAGAAGGATCTCGCCTCACAGGACTTCTTCATGAAGTACATCCGCGAGCAGGTTGAGGAAGAGGAAACCGCTAGCGGTCTCGTCGATCAGCTCCGCATGCTCGATGGTCACGCCATCATGTTCCTCGACCGCGAGCTAGCTGGTCGCTAGGGTCAGACAGGCTTAGCCAGCACAGTAATAAGATGGGGGCTCAGAGAACCAAGTTCTCTGAGCCCCTATCTTGTATACGTCGTCTATACCCGCGAGAGACTAGCGAATCGTCTTCGTCAAGCTACGGGCGAGTGCCTCATTGGCATCGTGAGGAGCGGGCGTGAGCCCAAGGAGATGACAGATGAGGGGATAGAGCGTAATATTGGGGATAGGATTTTGTTCATGACGGCCTGCCTCGAAGCTAGGACCGACAGCCTTGAAGAGAGCGAGCATCTCGGGATAGGCATTATCGAAGCCATGACCCGCAGCCAAGACCCCACCGGGCGCACCCGCTGGGCGGAAGGTCACCGTCGTATTACGCCCAGCCAGCACGACGATCTCACCCGTGCGGGCATTCGACCCGTAGTGCAGGCGCTCGGGCAGATCACCCTTGCGCATGGCAGTGATGCGGGGGACATTCTTGAGCCTCTCAAGCGTCTCCTCCACCTTGCCCTCACGAGGGTAGAGATGCGTGAAGGGACCTGTAGAGTAGGACTCGAAGTCATTCACATCAAGATAATCAGCGAGATTGACCACGTGGTCGAAGGTCATCATCCCGTGGTCTGACACGAGGACGAAGTCCACCTGCGAAGCAATCGGGAGCTGAGCCAGCTTCGCACGGAAGTAACCCACGACGCTATCCACCTGCTGGATCATCAGCGCGGTCTCGTTCGCCTCGGGGCTGTGATGGTGTCCCGTGTGGTCGGGTTCCTCGAGGTACCACATCACCAGGTGTGGGCGTTCCTCCTCGGGCAACTGAAGCCATGAGATCACGCTGTCGGCGCGATCACGATAAGGCACTTGGCTATTGAATCGCTTCCAGCGGTCGGGCTGATGCCCACCGATAGCCGTCTCACTACCCACCCAGAAGAAGCTTGCCGTACGTACGCCTTGACGACCAGCCGTATTCCATATTGGTTCGCCGTGGTAGAATGCGGGATCTTCGACCGAAGTGCGATCGCCGATGCGGTAGCGCATGCCACGTTCATCCCAGAATTCATTAGCCACTAGCCCGTGGTTATTGGGATACATTCCCGTCGCCATCGAGTAGTGATTGGGGAAAGTCAGGCTAGGGAAGCTTGGGCGGAATGCTCCCGAGAGTCCCTCTCTATCCATGGCATCGAGGGCGGGTGTATTCGCCTTGCCCTGGTAGTCCCAGCGGAAGCCGTCGAGCGACAGCACCACGACATAGCGGTTGCCTCCTGGGCGTGCTTCGGCGAGGCGATCGGGACGCCTTGTGCCACAGCCCACGAGGATAGTCATCAGCAGGGCGACCAGCGCCGAGCCATACAGGTATCGTTTCATCTTATCTCTATTACTTGAGCTATCTTCTCATTCTCCCACAAAGATAATACGCCCCGCCCAATCTACACGCTATACCCTCCCTATCTACACTTTACCCAACCACATTCACCCAGCTAGCATCCTAGGTACATCAACAGCACCCCCCGAGCGATGACTTAAGTTTTATCGCCGAGGTGACTTACTGTAAGTCGCCCGCGGGACTTAGGGTAAGTCGCCTTGATGACTTACTGTAAATCCCTATCGAGGGAGAAAGAGATGACGGGCGGGAGGCGGGAGATGAACGCTTTATCTGTATATTTGTTCTCATTAGGATAGACCAATCATTAGGTTCAGATGAGCAACCAGACAGAGCAAAAGCCCACACGCGTGCGTAAACCCGAGTGGCTCAAGATAAAGCTCGGCGACAATAGTACCTTCGCCGAAACCAAACACAGCGTCGAAGGACGCGGACTCAACACCATCTGCTCCAGCGGACGATGCCCCAATCAAGGCGAATGCTGGAGCGCAGGCACGGCAACGTTCATGATCGGAGGGGCACATTGTACACGCGCTTGCCGATTCTGCAACACGCTGACGAGCCGAACGCCCTCACCCCTCGATCCAGGCGAACCGCAACGCGTCGCCGACTCCATTCAGGAAATGGGACTACGGCACGCCGTCATTACCAGCGTAGACCGTGACGACCTGCCAGACTATGGAGCAGAGCATTGGGTGCAGACGATCGAAGCCATTCAGCGCACGACCCCAGAGGTTACGATCGAGGTATTGATCCCAGACTTCAATGGCGATCTAGAGCTGGTCGATCGTATCATCGCGACCAAGCCCCGCATCATCTCACACAACCTCGAGACCATTCGCCGACTCACGCCCTCTGTGCGCCATGTCGCGACCTACGACACGAGCCTCAAGGTGCTGGAGCGTATCGCCCGCAGTGGTGTACGTGCCAAGACTGGGATCATGGTAGGGCTAGGTGAGACGCCCGAGGAAGTCGAGGAGCTCATGCGCGAGATCCATGGTATCGGAGTGTCTGTGCTAACGATCGGGCAATACCTTCAGCCCACACGCAGACACCTGTCGGTAGTGGAGTACGTTCATCCACGACAGTTCTCAGCGTACAGCATCCTAGGTCACGAGATCGGCATTGGCAAGGTAGAGGCAGGGCCACTCGTACGCTCTAGCTACCACGCCGAGCGACACGTATAGACGCACAGGCACGAAGGGATGGCAGTATCTCGGCTGACACTCGTAGGCTTGCGCCCTAGCGATAGCATAGAGCTAGCGATAGCACCTATTATCCTAGACAGCTCCTCGGGCGAGACACGGCGCACGACAGAGCGCAGGGCTGTAGATGAGATCCTCACGGCACTCCTCGAGATGGAGGCTAGGGATCACACCGCAGAGGCGAAAGCTCCTATATACACATACGAGCCGAGCGGTCGCCCATACCTCTCGAACCATCCCGATCGCTCACTCTCTATCTCGCACACCGAGGGCTATGCCGTCTGTGCGCTCGGAGACAAGCCACTCGGTATCGACATAGAGCGCAGAGGCAAGCAGATCATGCGGGTCATACCCCGCTTCTTGCACCAGGAGGAGCAAAGCCTCGTACAGCATCATGCCCAGGACGAACTCATCGCACACCTCCTCTGGTCTGCCAAGGAAGCCGCCTACAAGCTCATCAATCCCCCCTCTGCCTCACTGCTAGACTGCATCCTCTGGCAGCATTCATTCCACGAGCTAGCAGACGAAGGCACGTTTTACCTACATTCAGAGGAGGCACGTGGAGTCATTCGCATCGATTACCTCTGCCAGCCCGACTACGTCATGACGCTCGCCCGCTACAATGCAGAGGAGCAAGACAAGTAATACGAACATAATCTAGGAGAGGACAAGCCCTCTCCAACCAAAATGACGGGACGCACCAGCCGAATAGCTGGTGCGTCCCGTCCCTTTATTGACTAGAATAACCCGAGTTATTTGTACGGAGTTAGCCCCATACGCTTCCATACCTCCGCATCGAACTCGTGCGGAAGCATCTCCAGCAGAGGTACACATTCGTAGCGGTCATTGAGATAGCTCCGCGTAAGCGTACGATCAAGGTCGGGGCTTAGGAGCGAGAGGCTATCACGACGCTCTGGTGTCGTCACGCCAGAGAGCTGAAGGAGCGTGTGGAAGTTTGATCGGCTCGTCGTAGGCGCATCGGCATTGCCCTCGGCTCCCGCGACGATGGCAGGATGAGCGGAGCGATACGCCTGAGAGAGCCACAGAATACTCGGCACGTGTAGCTGATAGTACGAAACCGAAGGAGACGAATGCAGGATACGTCCGCGCGCATCGTCGAATACATCCTCACCATGGTCAGCCGTGTAGTACATCGCCGTCGTCGCTGGCAGTGCCTCCAGCCTGCGAATAACCTCCGCTAGGAGATAGTCAGTATAGCGAATCGCATTGTCATAGGCATTGACCAGCTTCGGACGCTCTAGTGCATTGGCTCCGAGAGCGTCATCTGGAGCAAAATGCTTAGCTGACGCGGGATAGCGGTCACGATAATTCCAGTGCGCCCCATAGGCGTGCAGGATGACGAAGAGCTTACGTTTGTCCCCAGAGCGCACTTGATCAAGCGCACGATCTAGGTAGGGAAGCATATCCGTGTCGTAGATAGGCGTTCGATCCATCATCGAACGTCCAGCACGTATGAGGTCGCGAATGCGGTAATGCTCGTTCGCTTCGTGGGCGAAGAAGTCTAGGAAGCTTCGATTCTCTGGCTGATTGCTGATATATACAGTGTGGTAACCCGCCTGTCGTAGGGCGGTCAAGATCCCCTTTACCTCAGGCAAGCGATGCGAAGACTCCCCATCGGCAGGCGAGAGGAGGATGGGAACGCTCTTGTAGGTCGTATTGGACTGGGTCGTTACATCTTTGAAAACGACCAATTCATTCCTTCGGCTCATCAGCTGAGGATTAGTCTCGCGATCATAGCCATAGAGCTGCCAGCTATAGGCACGGGATGTCTCGCCCAGCACGAAGACATAGACCTCCGTCTCCTCGTCCGTGCGTTCGCTCGTGGCGTGGTAGTCGAAGGCGGCACTCGTCTCATAGTAATTCGCCACCTGGCGCACCTTACCCCCAGCCACATACATATTGTAGAAGACACTGATCGGATAGACACCCCCACGCAGGGCATACGCAGGCGACTCTCGGTGCGCCAACCATAGAGGAATCAGCCCGACAAGGATGATCACGCTCCCGAGCTTGAGGAAGCGACAGCGGGAGCGTAGTGGCATGCCCATAGTGCGCCACGAACGCACAGAGAGGACAATGATGAGGATAAGAGCTAGGAGCGAGAGAGCAATAGGCAAGATTAGCCCGCCCAATAGCTCTCCGGCTTCGTCTCCGCTAGCACTAAAGAGGTTCAGGAGCATATCTACTGCGATGATCTCTCCCGAGAATACTGCGAAAAGCACCAGCTGGAAGGCATTGATCAGTAGAAGGAATGGCATCCAAACAAGGAGCGTTCGCCCTGGTCTGCGCCCTAGAGAGAAGAGGCAGATATATAGCCCAAGGGGCAAAAGGAGGTTCGTGACCTTCGCCCACATGCCTAGATACGGCGAGAGCGTCAGGATAATATTGGGGAGCATCAGCCCCAGCGTGATCAGCCAGAGGAACTGTACCTGCCCGAGGTGACTCCACCAATGGCGTAGGCGGGAGAGGAATTGCTTCATTCGCTAAGGTTATTCGTGATGATAAGGCTCGCCCTTGAGGATCGTCATAGCTCGATAGATCTGTTCGACGGCGAAAAGGCGCACCATTTGGTGCGAGAATGTCATTCGGCTGAGGGTGATTTGCTCATTGGCACGGGCATAGACCTCCTCGGAGAAGCCGTACGGCCCTCCGATGATGAGTACCAACCTGCGCTCACCAGCTATCATCCGCCCCTCAAGGTGACGGGCAAACTCCACGCTCGTGAATGCCTTACCTCGCTCGTCTAGCAGTGCTACGCGATCGCTCGTCTCGATATGCCGCAGAAGCTCGCGCCCCTCAGCGATACGCTGGGCTTCGGGCGTAGTCTTGGCACTGCGCTTGGTGTCGGGGATGACGCGCATCTCCCACGGGAGATAGTGCCCGATGCGCTGAGCATACTGCTGAATCAGTTCGTCCAGCGGACGGCTGTCGGTCTTGCCGACGACGAGGAGAAGGATACGCACGAAGGGAGGTGGAGCTTTGCAGGGAGATTACTTCTCAGTGGTCGCAGCAGCCTCGTCTACCGTGAGTGCCTCTCGGAGCTGATCGTAGTATGCCATATACCGATCATCAGCACTGCCGATGATCGCAAGGCTGTACTCTAGGATATCCCCCAGGGGAGACGTCTCGCCGATATAGGTATCGACCTGTAGGAGAATGTCCTCTTCATCGTCGATAATCGCCCGCACGTCCACGTATTTGTTCATCGTCATATTCGCAGCCGTAAGCTTGACGATCATGGGAACCTCCGCATCGAGACGTACGCCGACCCCTACGCGAATCTGATTGGGACGATCTGTGTAGGTGAGGACATAGACCTCACGCCCTTGACTCTTGAACGTATGCCAAGTATCACCATCGCTATCGACCTGACGCGTGGACTTGTACCCCTCGGCAGTGAGCCATTTCTCGATCTTATCGTCTAGGGATGTCTGCGCACTGGCGCGTTCTCCACAGGAGAGTAGCACTACGGAGAGTAGGCTGAGAACTAGAAATTTGGTTGTCGTCTTCATTGCTTTGCCTTGTATTGGTGTGTCAAAGTTGTTTCCCCTCCCTGCGCAGAGAGGCTATGTCGCAGTGGAACATGCGGCACAGCCTCTCTATCGTGCAGGAGAGATGGACGAATGCCCTACCTCAGTCCCCTGCTAGAAGGGTAGATCGTCTGCTGCGGGCTGGGCAGGAGTAGCTGCTGGTGCTACAGTGGCAGCACCCGCTACAGGATTGTATGCCTGAGGCTGTGCATAGCTCGTGGGAGCTGCAGGAGCTGCCGCTGGAGCCATAGGAGCACCAGGAGCAAGCGAGATAAGCCCACGGTCTACACGATAGGCACGCACCTCCGTGTACCAACGGCCATTGTACTCGCGGCTCTCTAGGTCTACCTGTACCGTCACGTCCTCACCTACCTGTAGGGCAATGCGGTCAATGTTGTCACCCCAGAGATTGAAGCAAACTTTCTTAGGGAACTGCACGTCGAGTGTCTCGAGAATATACTCTTGCTTCTTCCACTCCTTCTGGCTCGCCTTACCGATACCGCTCTGCAGGGGAAGGATCTGAATGATCTTACCTTGGATTTCCATACTTATGCTATGATATAATATTGTACTTTGCCCTGACGGCGCGGGGCGAATGTCCCCGCCCGTCCTATTTATCTAAAACCGATGATCTCTCTCACCTCGCGCAGTGTGCGCTGAGCATGCTCACGGGCGCGCTCTGCTCCGTCACGAGCGACGCGACGCAGGAGCTCTTCGTCGGCACGATACGCCTCGATGCGCTCACGGATCGGCGCAGTGAAGGCGATGATGTCGGCAGCGATCTGCTTCTTGAGGTCGCCATAGCGGATCGAGCAGTCGCGCCACTTCTCATCGTAGTGCTGATAGACCTCGGGCGTGGAGACGATCTCTAGGAATGTGAAGAGATTCTGAATCACCTCGGGCTTCTCGCTATTGGGCTCTGTGGGACCAGAGTCCGTCACAGCCTTCATCACCTTCTTACTAATGGTCTTGTCATCGTCCATCAGATAGATGCAGTTGCCTTCGCTCTTGCCCATCTTGCCCGAACCATCTAGCCCTGGCACCTTGAGCCCCTTGCCCGCAAGGGAGAAGCTCTGTGGCTCGGTGAAGTACTCCGTGCCGTAGATCGTATTGAAGCGACGAGCGAACTTACGCGCCATCTCCATATTCTGCTCCTGATCCTTGCCCACGGGCACCTTCACTCCCTTATGAATCAGGATGTCGGCTGCCATCAGCGTGGGATAAGTCAGAAGACCTGCATTGACATTGTCGGGCTGCTGACGTGCCTTTTCCTTAAAGCTCGTCGTACGCTCCAGCTCGCCGAGGTAGGCATTCATATTGAGATATAGGTAAAGCTCTAGCACCTCGGGGACATCACTCTGCTGGTAAATGATCGCTTTGTCGGGATCGATACCGCAGGCAAGGTATTCGGCGAGGATAGTCTGGGCATTGCGCACGATGTTCTCGGGGGCAGGGTGCGTCGTCAGCGAGTGCCAATCAGCGATAAAGAATCGACAATCATACTCGTGCTGCATCTGCACAAAAGCCTGTACTGCACCGAAATAATTACCTAGGTGCAGATTCCCCGTAGGGCGAATACCACTTACTACTGTTTGCATTACTTATTTTACGCTATAATACTCATTCTTTGCGCCTACGAAGATAATCATTATTCCCCAACCTCAGATTCAGCCTAGAACTAGGCTCCGAAAATGATAGAACTTTTTACCCAAAATGGTGGATGTTTTTGGGTAAAAAGTTCTATCATTTTCGGGAAAAACATCCACCATTTTGGGTAAAAAGTTCTATCGTTTTCTCGGGATAGTCCTAGCACCTAGTCTCAAGGACAAAATGATCCTACGAAAGGCATCTCGGAGAAAGCTCGAGAGAGCCAAGCGTCATCCAAGGCTAGAGCATCGAAGCCAACAAAACGAGCCCATCGGAAAGGTTTAGTAAAATTTCGACCCTCAAATTTTACTAGCACGATTCTTTAGTAAAGAAAACGGCGAAAAATTTTACTAGCAAATTTCTCTAGTAAAGAAAATCGCTGATTTTTTTACTAGCACACCAGGATGAGATCCTGAACTGAGAGCTGTACTTCGAATCATCAACGCACGAGACGAAGCAAAAGCACGATTAGGTGAGCCGAGCATGCAAAAAAGAGCTCCGCTCCGCTGTAACGGTATGTTACAGCGGAGCGGAGCGAGAGGCGAACAGCTCCGTGCGGGAGCATTCGCGGTGGGAGGATGGGCAAGCGTTAGATTACACCCTGCTGCATCATGGCATTGGCTACCTTGAGGAAGCCAGCGATGTTCGCACCCTTGACGTAGTTGATGTAGCCTTCACCCTTACCATACTTGAGACACTGCTCGTGGATGTCGGTCATAATCTGCTTGAGGCGGGCATCGACTTCTTCGTTGCTCCAGGAGAGGTGCATCGCATTCTGCGTCATCTCAAGACCAGAGGTAGCTACACCACCAGCGTTCACAGCCTTACCAGGGCCGAAGATGATCTTGTGATCCACGTAGTAGTCCGCAGCCTCGGCAGTACAGCCCATGTTTGACGTTTCGGCTACGAGGAGTACACCATTGGCATGGAGCTTCTTGGCGTCGTCTTCGTTCATCTCGTTCTGCGTAGCACAGGGCATAGCGATATCGACCTTCTGCTCCCATGGCTTCTTGCCAGGGAAGAACTGAGCCGTTGGGAAGCGCTTCACATAGTCGCTCACGACATCGTTACCGCTAGAGCGGAGGTCGAGCATGCACTGCCACTTCTCTTCGGTATTGATACCATCGGGATCGTACACATATCCGTCTGGACCAGAGATAGTAACTACCTTAGCACCTAGCTCAGTAGCCTTCTTGGCTACCCCCCAAGCCACGTTGCCGAAGCCTGAGATCGCGATCGTCTTGCCCTTGATGTCTAGACCATTGGCACGGCACATGTGATCAACGAAGTACACAGCACCGTAACCCGTAGACTCGGGACGCAGACGAGAGCCACCGAACTCGAAGCCCTTGCCCGTGAAAGTACCCGTATGCTCGTGCGCAAGCTTCTTGTACATACCGTACATATAGCCAACCTCACGGCCACCTACGCCGATATCGCCGGCAGGTACGTCCGTGTCTGGACCGATATGACGCCACAGCTCAGAAACGAAGCTCTGGCAGAAACGCATGATCTCGCGATCGCTACGACCACGTGGGTCGAAGTCGGCACCACCCTTACCGCCACCCATGGGGAGCGTGGTGAGCGCATTCTTGAACATCTGCTCGAAGCCAAGGAACTTGAGGATCGAGAGATTGACCGTGTGGTGGAAGCGGATACCGCCCTTGTATGGACCGATGGCGTTATTGAACTGAACGCGGTAGCCGATATTGACATGCACCTTACCCGCGTCATCGACCCAGGGTACTCGGAATGTGTAAATGCGGTCTGGCTCTACCATGCGCTCGATGATCGCTTCACGCTCGAACTCTGGGTGCTGGTTGTACACCTCCTCTACAGAGAGGAGAACTTCCTTCACTGCCTGGAGAAATTCCTTCTCTCCGGGATGCTTTGCCTCTAGGGCTGCTAGAATGTCAGCGGACTTCATACTGAATTACGCTATTAGTTTGTTTTACGTTATCTCGATGATATAACTCAGATAGACGTTTGTCTATATCTGCGGGCAAATGTAGAGATTATTTCGCACAGCCTCCGATCAAAGCCCAATTACTTCAATCCCCTCAAGGCATTGCCCGATTTTCTCCCCAAGAATATGCTAGGGAACATACTTGTCAGCACCGAGATCACGACCGTGGCAAGGATAATCAAAAGTATATCGCCCCACTGGATCGCCACGGGGAAAGGCATTGGGACGAGTCCCGTCTGCACGGTGATCAGTCCGAAGGTCTTCTGAATATATGCCAGAGCTAGCCCCACGAGAAGCCCGAGACCGCTCCCGAGCATTGAGATCATTAGCCCCGTCATGGCGAAGATCCCCATACGCTGGGCACGTGTCGCCCCCATCGCCTCAAGGGTAGAGAGGTCTGTGCGCTTCTCGATGGTGAGCATCACGAGACTGCTGGCGAGATTGAAAGCGGCAAGCACGAGGATGAAGAGCATAATGACATAGATCATCAGCCGCTCGACGCGAATAAGCATCGTCAGCTCTGGCTGCTGCTCCTCACGATCGAGGACACGATAGCCAGCGCCGAGAGCGGTACGGATCTGTGCCTTTGCCTCGGCAGGCGAGACATTTGGCACGAGGGCTATCGCCAGCTGAGAGACCATCCCTGCATCGTAGTCCAGGAGCTGAGCAAGCGAGTCAAGGGGCATATATATACGCGTGTCGATATCCTCGCGCAGAGGATTTAGGACACCGACAGCCCTTAGACCGCTGGAGAGGAACGCCGTGCCTGGTGCTAGCGGATTGATCAACCCACGACGACGTGGGAGCGTTAGCGTCAGCGAATCACGCCCCACCTCCCGCGAGGCGATGCCTATGCCTAGCACGGAGGGGATAGCCGTCTCACCAGGCGCATAAATCTCGGGGAGCCAAGCCCCCTCTAGGAGTGAGCTGTCGAGCGGGACGGTCTGAGTGTAGCGCGAGGTGATGCCATAGAGCTCTGCCATCAGCTCCTGCTCACCAAGGCGAAGCATCCCCCGCGAGATGAGTACTGGAGCGACAGAGCGAACGAAAGGCATCGCCTCGACGGCCTCGAGACGCAGTGAATCCGTACTATACACCGCCCCTGTAGCCGACTCGATAGCTAGATCAGAATCCATGCGATCAGCTCCGTCGAGAATCATAGAGACATAACCCGCATACACCGCCATCACACAGACGAGGGCAGCCGTCACGACACCGATAGCCAATGCCGAAATGCTAGATACCCAGCCAACGGCTCCCATACGAGAACGGCTGACTAGGTATCTACGGGCGAAGAAGAAAGCTAAACGCATGACTTCGTTCGTGCAGAGCAAGCGCGCGCAGGGCGCTCGCCTAGTGGCGAAGGAGTTCGTCGATGCGCTCGAGATAGTCGAGCGAGTCGTCGATGAAGAATGTTAGCTCGGGAAGCTTGCGCAGGTGGCTGATGCGTTTGCCGAGGTCATAGCGAATCGTCGAGGCATTGCTTCGGATCGCCTTGAGAAGCTCGGGACCTCGTTCGGTAGGGAATACCGAGAGGCGAACGCGCGCCACCCCGAGGTCTGGGCTGATCGTCACGGAGGTCACGGAGATAAGCACCCCAGGCATCGCCGAGGTCTGTAGGCGAAATAGTTCGCCAAGTTCTTTCTGTATCAGTCGGCTGATGCGACTTTGTCTAGTATTGTCCATTATCTAATTGAGTTGAGT
This sequence comes from Porphyromonas sp., assembly GCA_041854825.1. GTDB lineage: Bacteria > Bacteroidota > Bacteroidia > Bacteroidales > Porphyromonadaceae > Porphyromonas. The sequence continues at coordinate 28,784 of JBHACZ010000007.1, forward strand.
ATTGTGCAGAGGAGACCAGAGGGCTATCCTTTGTCCCCGACCTGCTTTGCTTGCCAGGGACGCACGAAGAGCCGCCTGTAAATGAAAAGGCACGCACGCCTTAGGAATCCATTGCTGGGCCACAGCCTCTGGAAGCGTCGCCAACGAGCAGAGCCTAGCTCGATGTCCTGACCATCACGGCACACAGCCACGAGCTCTGCCACGAGCTGGTCGCGGTGGCAATATTCGTATTGATAGGGGTTGCCATCGCCTCGCAGGGTGAAGCGTTCCCCCTTGATCCCAGCTATACGATGGACGATATATCTCCTATCGCCCATCTGCGCCAGGACTACACGCCCTATGGCAAAGCTAGCCTCCGTCAGCGGAGCTAGCGTGATCGAGTCACGATCATCCCAGATGAGAGGGAGCATGCTCCAGCCTTTGGCACGGATCACGACCTTACGCCCAGAGGCAAGCATCTCACGCACCTCCGCAAAGAAAGGCGCATTGTCGAGGCGGAGGTGTGGTATGGAGGTTTTGTTACTGTTCATCGCGGTGAAGGATAGAGTATGATAGATCGACAGCGGCACGCTCAGGACGATTGTCCAGACGATAGACACGGACACAAGAGAGAACGTCCGCTACACTGTGGAAGGTCTGCAGGCGCGTCTTGCCACACGAATGCATCACGGCACATGAGGAGTAGAGCGCATCGAAAGCTTCACGGGCAGACAGAGCCTCCAGCTTATTAAAGGGAGCCTGGCGTAGCATCACAAATCCTGCCACCTCAGCCCAGGCATCGCGATAGCACGGCGTGCTACCGCTCCAGGGACAGCCATAGACACGTACCTGCCCCGAAGGCATCATGCGTACAATGGGTTCGTCATCGTTGAGAAGGGTAGCCCCTGGGATATGCTCGCACCAGAGACGGGTGTGAGTACTCTTGCCCGTACCACTCACCCCAAGGAAGATCAGTGCCTGCCCCGAAAGTTCGATCACGGAGGCATGCACTTTGAGACAGCCACGTGGAGTCGTCGCCATAGAGAACGCAATCATGATGAGGCGATCGATCAGATGACGACGGCTATAGTCGCCCAGAGGAATGGAGAGCTCTAGCCTGCTCCAGTCACTCGAGACCAGCCCCTGAATAGATAGCCCCTGATGATACATCTCTATCCGGAAGCCCGTTCCTCTGCGATAGACGCGAGAGTAGTAGGCTAGATCATCGACCTCCTCAAGCAGTACCTCCCCATCTTGCTCCCCGATATCGGAGCCCTCCCACACCTCTAGGATAGGTGAAGGGAGCTGTTCCAGCGAGGGACGCAGGAAGGGTTCGTACTTGGCCAGCGTCTTGTGCACGCTATCGGCATCTGCCGTATGGAGCACCAGGACTTCCTCGGCTATCTGATAGATGATCTGAGTCATTGGATGAGGGCTGGGGTGAATAGCCGAGGATCATACGCCTGCCATCATTAGCCAGCAGGTATACGATCCTCATCTCTCACCACTGTGAGTATCTGAATCTGTTAGCGTCGAAAGATCCTGTCGAGCAGACTTTTCTTCCTCGCATTGCCATAACCATAGCCGTAGCCATAACCGTAACCATAGCCGTAACCATAGCCGTAGCCATAGCCGTGAGAGCTCGTCGAGAGACCATTGAGGATGATCGCCATATTGCTCAGCACGTTGTCGTCGTATATAGACTGCAGGTCTGGCAGCTGTCTGCGGTCTAGGACACCAGAGTAAATGACGAAGAGCGTGGTATCGACAATGCGATTAGTAATCGTCGCATCAGCCACGACACCGAAGGGGACACCGTCGATCAGCACATATTCGTACTGCTGGCTCAGAGCGTCCATCAGCTTATCTAGCTTGTCTCTCATAAGGAGCTCCGCAGGATTGGGTGCAGACGAACCAGAGGGCACAACCGATAGTCCTGGGCAATTGGCATCCGAACGCAGAATGTCAGCGAGCTGTATCTTCTCATCCGAGAGGTAATTGGTAATACCCATCCCCGCGATGTTAAGACGCTTAGAGAGTGTTCCCTTACGAATGTCGAGATCGACGACGACGACACGCTTGCCAGCATAGACTAGACTGCGAGCGAGATTATATGTCGTGAAGGTCTTCCCCGCAGATTCCCCGAAAGAAATACACATAATACGCTGTCCGCGACCCTCGGGCTTGGTCATGAAGCCTAGGTTGGTGCGCAATACGCGGAAAGCTTCTGTGACGGCATCCGTCCCCTGCTCATTAACCATGAAGAACTGCCCATTGCCTCCAGCAGCCTGAGGGATATCCCCTAGATAAGGGACGGTCACACGACTTAGGACATCTCGGCGCGTACGCACTCTAGTATCTGTCAGCAGACGAATCAGCAGAATCGCTGCAGGAATAAACAGCCCTACGGCAAGACCGATGAGCAGTGAGCGCGTCGTATTGGGACTAAGCGGATAGTTCGGGCCAGTATCACTGTCCATGACATAGGCATTATCCGCCTGCAGGGTTTGAGCGAAGGAGTTTTCCTCACGCTTGGAGAGTAGCTGGGTGTAGAGCGCTTCCTTCATACGTGCCTGGCGCTGTATGTCGAGCCATTCACGCTCCCGCGTAGGGATATCGGTCATCTCACCGAGCCCCTCCGACGAGCGGAGGTTGATATCCTTGATTCGCATATCGAGGGACGTCTGCTGATGCTCGATCGTGCGTAGCATATTCGCACGAATGGTCTGCAAGGCATCTGTATACTTCTGCACCATGGGATGGTCTGCGACTCCTCCTGTGCTCTCTAGCCAACGGTCACGCTCAGGCTTGACACTATTGTATAGAGAGATCTGAGCATCTAGGCTCGGGATGTTGAGCCCAAAGTTCGCAGGGATCAGCTCATCCTTCTTGGCAGAGTTCTGCAGGAAGTCTCTCATGTATGACATGAGACGTTTCTGAGCCTCGATCTCTATAAGCTCGGTGCGATAGCGCTGCGACTCCTCCGAATAGCTCGCCAGTACCGCCTGTGGATCGATGTACTTATTTCGGCGCTGAAAGCTATCCACCGATCCCAGCACCTCATCCATTTCCTCGCTAAGGCTCGCCAAGCGGTCATTGATGAAGTTGTCGGTATTGATGGCAATCTGCTTGCGCAGGCTTGCGGTCTCACGGTTGTAGGCATCCACCAGGGCGACAAGGAAATCCGTCGCCTTCTGCTTGTTATTCTCTGTAATTACGAGCTGTAGCACCGTAGCACGACCTTCTGGCTGCTGTATAGTCAGCATGCCTTGATATGCTGCCGCAACCTGCGAGACGATATTTCTCGTGACATGTATCCGAGCATACTTCCAAGGTTCATGATACCCAATCCCTGGAGCCACGATGAGTTTACTCCCACCATACTCGACTTCTTGCCCTACTGGGATATCCACCCCTGGAGCATCTCCATCTGCGATGTCATAGAACGTCACGACGGTCGCATTCTTGTAGACGACATCAAACTGCTGGTAGCGCTCGAGAGTATCTGTAAAGTGGATCTGAATCGGAGCAGCCTTGTATAGCTCGATCGGGCGAAGACCATCCTTCGCCATATAAGAAACCTGCCCATTAATACTACGGATAGCATCAGCTATCACCAGGCGAGACTGAAGCTGAAGACGCTCGTTCTCCACATTCATGCGCGTACGTCGCCCCCCGATGCTGAGATCAAGGTCGATTGATGTGCGCTGAGCATTATCTCGCACCATCACAGAGACCACACTCTGATAGGTGTAGGGCTGCTTGGCATTCTTGTAGTAAAGGAAGCCACAGCAGATAAGTACCGAAAGCAAGAACCACTTCCAGTAACGCAACAGATACCACAGGACGTCCATCATATTGATGTCCGCCACAAGGGAGGCAGGAGCTGTGGCTGTAGAGCGGCGTATCTCCGTAGGGTTGTGTACCACGTTCATGATCTAGAAACTTCTGTATAGAGCTACGAGGGCAACGATGGAGGAAATAGAGGACATCGTATAACCCACGACTTGCATGATCTGGCTAAAACTTTCTAATTCGCTCGTACGATACCTCGCCTCGACATACACAATATCATTTTGCTGAAGGTAGAAAGCTGGAGAGTTAAAGATCTCCTCAGTCCGCTTCATATTAATTCGGTAGGTTACAAACTTCCCATTGACATTGCGAATCACATTGACCTTCTCTACATTGGCGTTCACTGGGAGGTCACCTACATAGGCAAGAGCCTCAAGCAGATTCACTCTGTCACGGTCATAGATATTCAGGACACCCGTGTTCGTCCCTGTCATTCGCGTGAATGCACTCGTCCCTGCCCCTCCGAGAGTAGTGCCAGAGCTCGAGTTCGTGAAGTTGAACGCTCCCAGCAGATAGATCCGGAAGTTCGCTAGCACTGCACTAACCCTTGCATCAGGAACCATCTTGCTCTGGACAATGCGATTCTCGATCTCCTGAGCAAGCTGCTCTGTCGTTAATCCTGCGACAGAGAGTTTGCCGAGCTGAGGGAAGTCTATGTGCCCCGTGCTACTAACGACGTATCCATAGTTTCTCATCTCCTGCTTCTCCATTAGGTTAGAGGCCGCGGATGCTGCTGCCCCCATTCCAGAGGCACCTGGCATACTCGTGTCGAAGCCCTCACCATTGAAAGGACGAACAAGCTCGGGGTAGCTGCTAGACACAACGATCGCCACACGATCACCAGGAGCTAGGCGCGCTTGCTGAGGATGCTCGACGACGTATTGCTTGGCAAGCTCAACGTCTTGCATGTAGGCATATTTCTTGGGAGAACCACAGCTCGTCAGCACCAAAAGCAGGCTGAGCACTGAGACTCCCAGTAGGATCGTACTTTTCTTCATATCGATGGTTTGCTTTCTTGTATTACTTAGAATTTCTTGCCGAAAATGATAGACACCGATGTCAAGAAAATAATCTTGATATCAGTCCAGAAGGACTGCTCCTCTAGGTACTGTAGATCATAGTCGAGACGACGAAGCATCTTCTCCATCGTGTCGGTATATCCATTGTATAGCGTAGCATAGGAGAAGAGACCTGGACGCAGGGCATATAGGCGGGCATAGTCGGGATTGTGCTCCATGATTTGGTCAATATAGAACTGGCGCTCGGGGCGAGGGCCCACGAAGCTCATTTCTCCCTTTAGGACATTCCACAGCTGAGGGAATTCGTCAAGATGGTGTGCACGTACGAAAGCTCCTACCTTCGTGAGGCGAGGATCTTCATCGCCGGCAAACAGCTGAGGTATACCCATCTGCTCTGCATCCATACGCATCGAGCGGAACTTGTACAGAGTGAATGGCTTCCCTCCGAGACCGATTCGTTCCTGACGGTAGATCACATCACCATCTGGCTCCTCTCGCTTGATGGCAATATAGATAATTAGGATCACGGGACTGAACAGAATCAGCGACCCGAGCGCTAGAACGAAATCGAAGGTTCTCTTGATCATATTGTAAACTATACTAATGCTAATTTGAGATCTGGAGTCAATAAATCTCTATAAATATCGATGAGACCATCAGTCATCGCATCAAGCGTGAAATTGCGCTCGTATCGATGGAGAGCGCCCTGGCTGTAGCGACTATGAAGATCCGGATTGTCACAGATCTGCTGAATAGCCTCAGCTAGATCACGTGAAGACCGTGGCTCGACATTCAATCCCGAGACACCATGCTGGTTAACCCACGAGACACCCGAGCCTGGGATATTCGTCGCCACGACGGGGCACCCGACGCTCATCGCCTCGACCTGTACGATCGCATACGCCTCCGTCTTGAGCACAGAGCTTAGGCAAAACACATCCGCCGCTCCATAATAGGCTGCTTCTAGCTCACGTGGAATATACCCGAGGATATGCACCTTCCGCTCTAGAAGGAAACCCTTAACCATCTTCTGAAGGGCTCCCTTCAGTGGGCCACTTCCTCCGATCAAAACGACATAGTCATCCGGCAGCAAGGTCGCAGCCTCGATCAGATACTCGTATCCCTTGTATTCTACGAGTCTACCCATCGAGTAGACGATTTTCTTGCCAGGATACTTGTTGCGGATCATCGCTACGAGGTTCTCCTCTGCTCTACGCTGGCGAACGCCAATAGGAAGGAAACTCGTTTTGCCCTGTACCTTGCGCAGAGCATGCGATTGCTCCACATACACAGGAGTAGTCCCGAGGATAACATCTGCACGATTGATCAACCACTTCTGCAGGGGATGATACAACCTCAGAAGCGCACGCTGCTTGAGAATGTCGCTATGCCAGTGTAGCACCACGCGCCCCTTGTACCCCGAGAGCATAAGGGCGAGAGTCGCCATGGGATCGGGGTGGTGAATATGGATGATATCGTATTGATGGCAACTCTTGCGAAGCTGAGTGATCATCTCTGGAGAGATCATCGTCGCAGCCATCTTACTGACAGTCCTGGTCTTATATATACGGCAATAGGGGGTAAGCTCTGTCTCGCCTACCTCGTCATCATCCGAAGCGCAAAGCATATCACAGTAAATGCCGCGCTGTCCAAGCCCAAGCATGAAGGCGTACATCACCTTCTCTACTCCGCCCTTGACCGGATGGAACTTCCCTAACTGAAGAACTCTAATCTCCATACATCAATGCCTTGCAGGGTACAAAGGTATGAGTTTTGTATTTATTTAACAATACCCCTATAGTCTCTTGCTCTTATCCTTATCCTCGGCTACGCTCTCTCCAGCTCTTTATTATTGGGTAGAAGACGACTATTGCAGACATCGTCAGGAGCACCACGCTATATAAGTCAATAGACTGATGCCACAGATACATAACAGCAAAAATCACCCACAGCACCACGATCACCGCACTCTGCCCTGCAGTCAGGGGTCTACGATACGCCATACCTCTACGAGCTATTATTAATGTCCGCGTCCTATGATATAGCCTGCCAGCTCCAGCAGGGCACTGCGATACTCGCTATCGGGATATCTCTCGACAATGGTGCATGCCCCAGCGACTAACTCATTCATCCGAGCCTCGGCATAAGCAATACCTCCGCGATCTATTGCGAAGGCGATGAGCCGTGCGATCTCCTCCTCTCCAAGCATCTTCTCTCGAAGCAATGCTAAGCAATGTGCGCCCTCTGGCGTACTTCCTCCATCCTGCGTCAGCGCGTAGAGGAGCGGGAGTGTCACCTTACCCTCACGAATATCGTTGCCTGTGGGCTTGCCTACATCCTCCGAATAGTAGTCAAAAATATCGTCGCGGATCTGAAAAGCCAGCCCCAGCAGCTCTGCACACTGCCCCACTGCCTGGATATCTTCTTCGCTGGCTTCGCTCGCGATAGCGGCGACTTCAGCACAGCTACGGAAGAGGACTGCCGTCTTCTGACGAATCACGTCCATATAGACCTCCTCGCTCAGCACGACCTTATCCGCGGTCTCATACTGGCGAATCTCGCCCTCAGTCAGCTCACGCCCGATGCTAGAGACCACGCCTATGATACGGAGGTCTCGCGTGGCAATAGCCCCGATAAGTGCAGACGACAGGATGAAGTCCCCCATCAGCACTGCCACCCGATTGTCATACATCGCACCGAGCGTAGGACGTCCACGCCTCGTCCGTGCCTCGTCGATCACATCATCATGGATGAGTGTCGCCGTATGGATCAGCTCCAGCAAGATCGCCGAGGTGATCGCCTTGTCGCTCACTCGTCCCGAGAGCATTCCCGCCACGAGGGTTGTCAGCACAGGGCGCACCATCTTCCCTGAGGACTGTGAGAGGTGCACGACCGCCTCCTTCAGCCACTCGCTCCGAGACATCAATATCTCTTCGAATCGCTGATGAAACTGCGCTACCTCCGTAGCCACTGGTTGCTTGATCCTGTCTATTGTATTCATTCGAGTTTTCACTGCTCATCGAGGGGTACAGAATCTCCTATCTGCTAGGCACTACACTCCTCGAGGTACTACATCTCGAGACAAAGATACAATTTATTCCGAGCTGTACATAGCTCATCACGCCCCTAGTCAATGCCGACAGCATGTCGCCTCTAGCACCCTACTCCGCGAGCTATTCGCTCAAGATCATCTCCCGAGGGACGGCTCTCGGGAAGCAAGCCAAGCCAAGCACATATACCTCGCGTCACCTCCGAAGACTTCCAACGGAAGTATGAACGAAAGATTTTTGCGCCAAGATTTGGAGATTACGAAAACTCTCTCTACCTTTGCACTCGCAAAAGCAATCAAACGCTTTCTTAGCTCAGTCGGTTAGAGCATCTGACTGTTAATCAGAGGGTCCTTGGTTCGAACCCAAGAGAAAGCGCCCTAGAGACCGCAACGCATACGCGTTGTGGTCTCTTCTTTTATCCATATCCCCACCCCCATTAGATCACGCTTGCCCGAGGCAGAAGATTCGCTACCTTTGTCTTATATATAACAGACAGCCTATGACGTACACGAATCTCAAAGTTGCGTTTCTCCATCCACGCCTAGAGGGCGGTGGTGCTGAGCGCGTATCCTTAACGACAGCTAAGCTTTTCGTCTCATGGGGGATCAAGATCTACTTCATCGGAGCAGTACACCACCCAGAGCAATTCGTCGTACCCGAAGCGCTGGGCGCAACCATTCACTGCCTGCCCGAGAGCGGGGACTTCCATACCGAGACCAACAAAGTCGCCCTGCGCGACTACATCGACGCAGAGGGGATCAACATTGCTTTCGTGTGCTACCTCGATGGCGATTTCTTCCGCAACCGCATCGGCACCAAGTCCTGCAAATTCGCCTACTGGTGTCATGCCAACCCTTTCTGGGAGCATCTCTATGCCGTCGAGCGCGGAGAGATGCAGGCGAAGTACTCCATCCGCAAATGGGCTGAATGGCATCTCCTAGGCAACAAGCGTGACACCAAGTCCAAGGAAGCCTACGCCCGCGTCGTAGCAGGATATGCCCGAGACCTAGAGATCTTCGACAGCTACATCGCCCTATGCCCAGAGTACAAGGAGGAGCTCCGAGAGGTACTCGACCTCACACCCGCACTCTACGACCGCATCACACCCCTCATCAACACCATCGATATCGAGCCTGAACCCAATCTTGCCAAGAAGAAAGAGATCGCGCTCGTCGGTCGTGTCGAGCTCGTACAGAAGCGATTTGACCGCATGCTCCTCGTCTGGAGCAAGATCATGCATCAGCTCCCCGACTGGACGCTCAAGATCTATGGCACTGGGCACGACGTGTGGCTCGCGCATCGCCTCATCAAGAAGCTTCGCCTCGAGCGCGTAGAGTACTGCGGATACGTCACCGACCTGGGCAAGATCTATAATGATAGTGCCGTAGTCTGCCTAACCTCGACCTTCGAGGGCTGGCCCATGGTCTTTGCAGAGGCGCAAAACAACGGCTGTATCCCGATTGCCTTCGACTGCTGCGCTGGGATACACAGCATCATCGGAGACAATGAAGCTGGGCGCCTCATTGCCCCCTACGATATCTCCGCTTATGCCTCAGCTCTACGTGAGATCTGCAAAGACGAGAACCTGCGCCTCAAGCTCCAGGCTCGTTGCCTCAAGAAGCGCCTAGACTATCACCCACACATCAACGATGAGGCGTGGCATCGCCTCTTGAGCGAGTTAAGCCCCTCAGGTCTAAGCCCCCGAGCTTATCTATACACGCAAGCGATCCGTGGCAAACCGATATGGTTTGCCACGGATCGCTTGCGTGTAGCAGAATAGCACATGCCATTTTACCTCGATCGGGACTTAAGTTGAGTCGCCAAGACGACTTACAGTAAGTCCCGAGGGCGACTTACTGTAAGTCACCCAGGCGATAAAACTTAATCGATGGTCTGCAATACGAATGGATATTATCAAGATCTAGGGTCATCTAGGATGCTACATCTACAGCCCGAGACACACCGCGCAGGAGGAGCCGGCAGGCAAGGCAAAAGCAATCCGTCCGTGGCATCTGCAAGAGATACCACGGACGGACCTGGTTATATTGTCGGAAGGGGCTGGACTACCAGCTAGCCTTCTTGACGCCTGGGATCAGACCAGCTGCAGCCATTTCACGGAACTGAATACGTGAGATGCCGAACTGACGCATATATCCCTTAGGACGACCCGTCATGCTGCAACGGTTGTGCAGACGAATAGGCGAAGCATTCTTGGGAAGTGCCTGAAGCTGCTGTGCTGCTTCGAATGCCTCAGCGATATCGCCAGTAGCGACGATCTTCTTGAGGGCTTCGCGCTTGGCAGCGAACTTAGCCACTAGCTTAGCACGCTTTACCTCGCGTGCCTTCATTGATTCCTTAGCCATATGTCTTTAGTTTCCTTTTTTGGCGTTCTTGAATGGAAGACCGAACTCCTTGAGGAGTGCATAGCCTTCTTCGTCTGTCTGCGCGCTCGTTACGAACGTGATGTTCATACCGAGGATCTTCGTGATGCTATCGAGGTTGATCTCTGGGAAGATGATCTGCTCGCTGATACCGAGGGTATAGTTACCACGGCCATCAAGCTTGCTCTCGATACCCTTGAAGTCGCGGATACGTGGCAGTGCGATACGTACGAGACGCTCGAGGAACTCGTACATCTGCTCGCGACGAAGCGTAACCATCACACCGATGGGCATCTTCTTACGGAGCTTGAAGTTCGAGATATCCTTCTTAGACATCGTCGCTACAGCCTTCTGACCTGTGATGGCAGAGAGCTCAGCGATAGCTACGTCGATGATCTTCTTGTCGCCAGTGGCCATACCGAGACCCTGATTGATCACGATCTTCTTAAGCACGGGCACCTGCATGCGGCTCGTGTAGCCGAACTGCTCGATCAGAGCAGGAACGATGCGTTCCTTATATTCGTTCTTGAGACTTGCTGTATTGCTCATTACTTAATTTCCTCACCGGACTTTTTAGAATAACGTACTAGCTTACCTGCATCGTTAAGACGACGACCTACGCGAGTAGGCTTGCCAGTCTTGGGGTCTACCACAGCTAGGTTAGAGATGTGGATGGGAGCCTCCTTCTTCTCGATGCCACCCTGAGGGTTCTTCGCACTGGGCTTAGCGTGCTTGGTGATGATATTCGCACCTTCCACGATAGCCTTCTGCTTGTCTACAAGTACCTGCAGCACGCGGCCAGTATGGTTCTTGCTAGCACCAGCGAGTACGACTACCATGTCGCCCTTCTTGATATGTAACTTGCTCATTTCTGATTCGTTGTATTAAAGAACTTCGGGAGCGAGTGATACGATCTTCATGTTCACTGCGCGAAGCTCACGAGCTACAGGGCCGAAGATACGGCTACCGCGCATATCACCAGAGGCATTGAGCAGTACACAGGCGTTGTCGTCGAAACGGATGTATGATCCGTCTGGGCGACGTACTTCCTTCTTAGTACGCACGATGATAGCCTTGGATACGATACCCTTCTTGATGTCGCTCGATGGGATTACGCTCTTGACAGATACCACGATGATATCACCTACCGACGCATAGCGACGACGTGTACCACCGAGCACGCGGATGCAGAGGGCTTCCTTCGCACCGCTGTTGTCAGCTACTACTAGTCTTGACTCTTGCTGTATCATAGTTTACTTAGCTCTTTCGATGATTGATACTAGTCTCCAGCGCTTCGTACGGCTGAGGGGACGAGTCTCCATGATGCGGACAGTATCGCCGATCTGGCACTCGTTCTTCTCGTCGTGGGCGTGGTACTTCTTCGTCTTATTGACGAACTTACCGTAGATAGGGTGCTTTTCCTTCCACTTGACAGCGACCGTGATGGTCTTGTCCATCTTGTTGCTGGAAACGACGCCTACACGTTCCTTTCTTAGTCTTCTCTGTTCCATGTTCTCTTCACAGATTAATTGTTAGAGAGCTCACGCTCGCGTAGGATAGTCTTGATCTGAGCGATAACACGACGCTGAACGCGGATAGCCGCGGGAGAATCAACGGGTGATACAGCGTGATCCACACACTTCTTGTTGTAGGCAGCTTCTTCGCTGATGAGGCGCTCCTGGAGCTCAGCCGTAGAGAGAGCCTTTAGTTCTGCTAGTTTCATTGCTTACTACAGGTTAGTGTTTGACATATCGTAGTCGCGACGCACGACGAACTTAGTAACTACGGGGAGCTTCTGCGCAGCGAGGCGAAGAGCTTCCTTGGCTACTTCGTAAGACACACCTTCGATCTCGAAGAGCATACGACCAGGAGTAACGTTGGCTACGAAGCCTTCGGGAGAACCCTTACCCTTACCCATTCGGACGTCGGCAGGCTTCTTGGTGATGGGCTTATCTGGGAAGATACGCACCCACACCTGACCCTGACGCTGCATGTAACGCGTTACCGCGATACGAGCAGCCTCAATCTGACGACCAGTGATCCAGCGAGTACCCAGAGACTTGATACCGAAAGAGCCGAAAGCGAGCTGTGTACCGCGGTGAGCGTTACCCTTGGCGCGGCCCTTCTGGACTCTTCTAAACTTGGTTTTCTTTGGTTGTAACATTTCTGTTGATGTGATTAGATGTTAGCGATTGCCACCTCTCTTTCTACCACCGCGGTTGCCACGGCCGCCATCGCGGCGTGAACCTCCCTCGCGCTGAGTACCCTTGGGCTGTGTGAAGTTGGGAGCAAGGTCACGCTTACCGTATACCTCACCCTTGCAGATCCACACCTTGATGCCTAGGATACCTACCTTGGTCAGAGCTTCGGCACGAGCATAGTCGATGTCTGCACGGAGTGTGTGCAGAGGCGTACGCCCTTCCTTGTACATCTCACTGCGTGCGATTTCCGCACCATTGAGACGCCCTGACACCTGTACCTTGATACCTTCAGCACCCTCCTTCATGGCGGTGCTGATAGCCATCTTCACTGCACGGCGATAGGCAATCTTACCTTCGAGCTGACGAGCCACGCTGTCCGCTACGATAGCAGCATCGATAGCAGGCTTGCGCACTTCGAAGATCTTAATCTGAACATCCTCTATATTATTGACTAACTTCTTGAGGCCATTCTTGAGGTTCTCTACGCCCGAACCATCCTTACCGATCACCATACCTGGACGAGCTGTGCAGATAGTGATGGTAACGAGCTTGAGCGCACGTTCGATCACGATGCGAGATACCGATGCATTAGCCAGAGCGGTCGAGAGGTAACGACGGATACGATAGTCCTCGAGGAGCTTGTCACCGTACTTGCTACCACCATACCAGTTTGAGTCCCATCCACGGATGTAACCCAGACGATTGCTTATTGGATTTGTCTTCTGTCCCATCTGACTAATTAGTTTTGTTTAGTATCCACGAAGATCGTAACGTGGTTTGAGCGCTTGCGGATGCGATATCCACGGCCCTGTGGGGCAGGGCGCATACGCTTGAGAGTAGCAGCTCCATCCACGAAGATACGCGTGATGAAGAGCTCGCCCTCCTGAGCCTGACGCTCATTCTTCTGTTCCCAGTTCGCGATAGCCGAGCGAAGGAGCTTCTCTACGCGTGTGCTAGCCTCCTTGCTAGAGAACTTGAGCACACCGAGCGCACGATTCACCTCCATGCCACGCACCATATCAGCTACGAGGCGCATCTTGCGAGGCGACGTAGGTACGTTGCGAAGAGAGGCAAAGTACTGTGACTGGCGCTCCTCCTTGCGAGCATCGGCTGATAGTCTTTTTCTATTACCCATTTCTTAATATTACTATTTAGAGTCTGAAGTGCAAACTTCAGCCGATTACTTCTTCTTGTTGCCACCGTGACCACGGAAGGTGCGCGTAGGAGAGAACTCTCCGAGCTTGTGCCCTACCATGTTTTCTGTCACGAAGACTGGGATGAACTTATTCCCATTGTGCACTGCGATCGTGTGCCCGACGAAGTCAGGGCTGATCATTGAGGCACGAGCCCAGGTCTTGATGACGGCCTTCTTGCCTGACTCATTCATCGCCAGCACCTTCTTCTCGAGCTTGACGTTGATATATGGACCTTTCTTTAGTGAACGACTCATAATTGTACTGTGATTATCAGATTACTTCTTACGTCTCTCGATGATGTACTTAGACGAGTGCTTCTTAGGAGCACGAGTCTTGAGACCCTTAGTGTAGATACCCTTACGTGAGCGTGGGTGTCCTCCGCTTGCGCGTCCTTCACCACCACCCATTGGGTGATCGACTGGGTTCATTACTACACCACGCACACGAGAGCGACGACCGAGCCAGCGAGAGCGACCAGCCTTACCACTACGCTCAAGCGCGTGGTCGCTGTTACCTACGCTACCGACAGTAGCCTTACAAGCCGAGAGGATACGACGAGTCTCACCGCTAGGCATCTTGATAACCACGTAGGTACCTTCACGAGACGTGAGCTGTGCAAACACACCAGCCGAGCGAACCATCTTGGCACCCTGACCAGGACGAAGCTCGATGTTGTGAATTACAGTACCGACGGGAATGTTAGCTAGGGGAAGGCAGTTACCTACCTCAGGAGCAGCCTCTGCACCTGACATCACCTGCTGACCTACCTGCAGTCCATCAGGAGCAAGCATATAGGCCTTGGCACCATCTGCATAGTACAGCAGAGCGATACGAGCCGTACGATTGGGGTCGTACTCGATGCTCTTAACCGTTGCAGGGATACCATCCTTATTTCTCTTGAAGTCGATGAGACGGAGCTTCTGCTTGTGACCACCACCGATATAGCGCATGGTCATCTTACCAGTGTTGTTACGACCGCCGCTCTTCTTCTTACCGACTACGAGAGACTTCTCTGGTGCGCTCGCCGTGATGTTGTCGAAGCTACCAATAATCTTATGTCTCTGCCCGGGAGTTGTGGGCTTGAGTTTACGTATAGCCATTGTTCTGTTTAGATGTTAGCGTAAAAGTCGATGGTCTGACCCTTCTCTAGCGTCACGACAGCCTTCTTGAACGCAGCAACCTTGCCACGAATCAGCCCACTCTTCGTATAGCGAGCCTTGAGCTTACCGCTATAATTCATCGTGTTCACGCTAAC
>JBHACZ010000008.1:0-22776 GCA_041854825.1 Porphyromonas sp.
AGCGTGCCCATCACGTTGGTCTGAGCGAAGGTGAAGGGATCACGTATACTCCTGTCTACGTGGCTCTCTGCTGCCAGATGGATGATGCCATCGACATTGTACTGATCTAGCAGGGCTCTGATGCTGTCGTACGAGCAGATGTCTTCGCGGATGAAGGTGTAGTTTGGGAGGGACTCGACGTCTCGCAGGTTCTCCAGGTTACCCGCGTAGGTTAGTTTGTCGAGATTGATAATATGGTAGTCGGGATACTTAGTCGCCATCAGGCGTACGACGTGTGAGCCGATGAATCCGGCACCACCCGTGATGAGTATGCTACGCTTGTAGGTCATTGGGTTCGTTTTCGTTGAGGATATGGATACACTCCGCTAGAGATGCTCGCCAGTGCGGGATCTCTATGCCGAAGGTCTCACAGATTAGGTCTTTGTCTAGGACCGAGTAGTGCGGACGACGAGCAGGCGTGGGATACTCGGCAGACGTGCAGGGACGGATAGCACAGGTATTGCCACTGAGCTCGGAGATCGCCACCGAGAAGTCGTACCACGAGGCGACGCCCTGCCCGCTGTAGTGGTAGATCCCCTGGCGATCTAGCTGGCGCGTCTGGATGATGTGGATGATGGCTCGGGCGAGATCACGAGCATAGGTGGGGCTCCCGACCTGATCTGAGACGACAGAGAGCATCGGACGCTCCGTCTGCAGACGACGCATCGTCTTGACGAAGTTTGCCCCATAGCTGGAGTATAGCCAGGAGGTGCGTATGATGATGTGGCGACACCCCGTACCTAGGATGGCGAGCTCCCCCGCACGTTTGGTTAAGCCGTATACGCCTAGGGGCGAGGCTTCGTCTGACTCGCGGTAGGGTCTATGCCCATCGCCCGCGAAGACATAGTCCGTAGAGACGTGTATCAGTAGAGCACCCGCCTCTCGGGCGACGATAGCCAAAGACTCGGGTGCGCGGTGGTTGAGCTTATCACAGAGATCGGTGTCCGTCTCGGCACGATCGACCTGCGTATAGGCAGCACAGTTGATGATCACATCGATCTGCTCGCGGGAGACGAGCGCACGGATGGCTTCTCGATCGAGGATATCGAGCTCTGCGGCATCCGTTAGGATATACCTATCCTGACTCCCGAGGCTCAGAGCCCCGAGCTCGCTGCCTAGCTGACCTCCAGCTCCCGTTATGAGGATATTCATCGGGCGTAGTAGTCTACAGAGTAATCGAATAGCCCATAAGCATCGGCCAGAGTGCCGTGATGCGCATCCTTGGGCGAGAGAATGACGTGCTCTCTGGGAATGAGCCAGTCGATATCTAGCGTAGGGTCATCCCAGGCGATAGCTCCCTCGGTCTCAGGGGCATAATAGTTGTCGCACTTGTACTGGAAAACCGCCTCTGGACTCAGTACACTAAATCCGTGAGCAAATCCCCGGGGGATGAAGAGCTGACGATGATTGTCCTCACTCAGCTCTACAGCGATATGCTGACCATAGGTAGGCGATCCTACACGGATATCTACCGCCACATCGAGGACGGTCCCACGTACTACACGCACGAGCTTGCTCTGCGCGCAGGGAGGTAGCTGGAAGTGTAGACCGCGCAGGACGCCATAGACCGATCGGCTCTCGTTGTCCTGGACGAATTGGGTCTTGCACACGGCATCGAAGGCTCTCTGTGAGAAGGACTCCATAAAGTAGCCCCTGTCGTCGCCGAATACGTGTGGCTCTAGGATTACCACCCCATCGAGGGCAGTCTCTATGATATTCATACGGATGCTTGGGTAACTAGTCGATCAGGCGCAGGAGGTACTGCCCGTAGTCGTTCTTCTCCATAGGTCTAGCGACCTCACGAAGCTTCTCCTTATCTATCCAGCCTCGGTGATAGGCGATCTCCTCTAGGCAAGCGACCTTGAGCCCCTGCCTCTTCTCGATAACCTCGATGAAAGTAGAGGCTTCGCTAAGGCTATCGTGCGTACCGGTGTCGAGCCAGGCAAAGCCACGCCCGAGGGTCTTGACCATCAGGCGGTCTTGTGATAGGTAGACCTGATTGACTGTGGTGATCTCCAGCTCACCACGCGCAGAGGGGCGTATCTCGCTCGCTACGCGCACGACATCATTAGGATAGAAGTAGAGCCCTACTACGGCATAGTTGCTACGTGGCTGAGAGGGCTTCTCCTCGATAGAGAGACAGCGCCCTTCGGCATCAAACTCCGCCACACCATACCGCTCGGGGTCATTGACACGATAGCCGAAGACCGTAGCTTCCCTGCGCTCGCGCGCTGTAGCCACAGCATCGCGGAGCATCGCTGAGAATCCCGTACCATAGAAAATATTGTCTCCGAGGACGAGGCACACGTCATCGTCTCCGACGAATTCGCGCCCGATGATGAAGGCCTGTGCCAGACCATCTGGCGATGGCTGCTCAGCGTACTCGAAGTTCACGCCATAATCACTGCCATCGCCCAGCAGACGACGAAAAGCGGGCAAGTCCTGAGGAGTGGAAATGATAAGGATCTCCCGTATCCCTGCTAGCATCAGCACAGATACCGGGTAGTATATCATCGGTTTGTCGTATATCGGGAGAAGCTGCTTGCTTACTCCCTTGGTAATGGGGTAAAGGCGTGTACCTGATCCCCCTGCTAATACTATTCCTTTCATTATACTTGACTGAGCCTCGGTGGGCTAACCCAGAGAGGCGTTTGTACTCCACAAATATAGCACTATTTCCTCTATAACGCACGGACGTCTTGCCGTAGCATACACGGCTCTCAGGGATATGATGAGCGCACCTGCCGATACGCCCAGAGATATAAGCGAGCGACCCCTAGCTGATCTCGTCAGCTAGGGGCCGCTCGCTAGGCTATAGAGGTCTCGTTAGTGAACGCCCTCACCCTCTATCGATTCGTCGGGGGTGGGCATCGCAGAGGTGGAGAATATGATCGTAGTGGCTCCGAGGGTGAAGACATCCCCCTCTCTGAGATTGTACCACTCTCGAGCTCCTAGCAGTTCGTTCATCACGAAAGTCCCGACCCGGCTGTCATTATCTGCCAGAGACCAGAGTATACGCCCAGACTTGGTGCGCGATACACGGATGATGGCGTGGTGTCGGTCCATACTGGGGTCTCCCGTGATGATGGGGATATCGGTCTTGGTATCCTTGTTTCGCCTTCCGATATGATTGAGCCCGAAGGTCAGAGGAAAGTACTGCTTGTAGCCAAAGACATTCTCCAGCACCATAATGTGGCCGAAAGTCTCACGCTCACGCTCCTCAGTATCACTAGAGATACCCTTGAGACGGATACGTAGCTGATGCGTACAGCTAGGGCAGACGAGAGAGATATGACCAGAGTCTGCCGATCGTAGCTCAGCGAGGCGAGATGCAGAGAGGACGATAGCCTCATCGCACTTGGGGCAAAAGATCTTCTTCATTAGTCTTGCTCTTGGTGGCTAATGGCGGGGAGAAGTATGGCGGCATAGCGCTCGGGAGATTCCAGCACCTTGTCAGCCTCTGCGACGACCTTGTCCGTCAGGAGCTCACGCTCGATCACCCCACGACGATAGTAGTACCTCCCAACCAGAGAGGTAGAGATGTATCGCTCGATCTGCGGGCGTAGCGACTCGAGGTCGTGCGTAAGATCAGGAGCGAGCGCCGTACGTAGACTGTCTACCAGTCCCTCGACCTTGCCGAGGTAGCCCTCTAGCTGAGCAATCTCACGCAGTCTGTCGAGCGCCTTGGCACTCTGACGGTCGTAGTCGAATTTCTTCTCAATGAGCATCGCTGAGAGTGAGCTATACTCCTCATCGCTGAGGGTGAACTCGCGGGGAGAGGCGATCTGTTTGTGTCGTGTGGTGTACTCCGTCATCCAATCAAAAACGCTGGCATCGTATCCCAGATAGTAGAGCATCGTAGGAAGAGAGTCCGCACGTACCTCTATATCGGGCAATATCCCTCCGGCATCGCGCACTGGACGACCCGACACGGTGTGGAAGACCTGAGCAAGGCTGTCAGGAGTTACCTTAGCCTGCCGGCCTTGACGGCTCTCGCCGTAATCAATGCGTTGGATACAGCGACCACTGGGGATATAGTACTTGGCTGTCGTGAGCTTGAGCACGCCATCGTGTGGGAGCTGCATCGTAGACTGCACGAGCCCCTTACCGAAGCTCTTGCGCCCGAGGACTACTGCACGATCCATATCCTGCAGTGCTCCTGCGACGATCTCTGCCGAGGATGCGCTCTCTCCGTCTATGAGGATGACTAGAGGGAGCTCCGTATCCACGGGCTTACTCGTGGTGCGATAGGTAGCATCTTGTCCAAGCTCTGGACGTGCCTTGGTCGTTACGACGACGCGTCCCTCAGGGACGAAGAGATTGACGATCTTGATCGCCTCATCGAGGAGTCCTCCACCATTGCCACGCAGGTCTAGCATGAGACCGCGTATACCACGCTCGCGTAGCTCTAGGAGAGCTTTACGCACCTCACGTGTGGCGCTATTGGGGAAGCCCGTCAGGGAGATATATCCGAAACCTGCGGGCGTAGTGCCGTAGTACGAGACGGGGTTCATCAGGATCTTACGACGTGTCACCTCCACCTTGCGGGGCTTCTTCTCTCCCATACGCTCGATGAGTAGGACGACCTTACTTCCAGGAGCACCCTTGAGGGCATTGCTCACGGCTTCGCTCGTACTACGGCGAAAGTCCTTGCCATCGATCTCCAAAATAATGTCCCCTGCACGAAGCCCTGCTTCTACGGCAGGCATTCCCTCCATCGGCTCCGTGATACGCACGGTACTATCTGGGCGCTGTGAGATGATCGAGCCGATACCTCCGTATTCGCCTGTAGTGATCATCTTAAGTTTGTCGTTGTCCTCCTTGGAATAATACTCCGTATAGGGATCCAGGCTAGAGAGCATAGCATCTATACCCTGACGGCTCAGCCTATCCATATCGACCGTATCCACAAAGTAACGGTCTAAGATCGCCATCGAAGAGCCCATCACATCAAGTGCACGGGAATAACTCTGCTTATTGGTCGCTGTGCGCTGTGCCTCTAGACTCCCTACCGAGAGGGTAGATAGCCCGAGCGATAGCGCCAGTATATATTTCATTGTCTTCATCTGTCTGTATGTCTATCGTCATTATGTGAAAGTCAGCGCCATCACCTCGGGGCGCTCATCCGAGAGTCTGCCCTCTCGGTAGGCACACACGCCATTGACCCAAGTGCCTACGACGCTGTGGCTCATCGTCTCGCCCATCAAAGGAGACCAACCGCAGTACGTGAGGTTATTGTCGGGCGCAATAGTATATGGATGCTCAGGATCTACCAGCACGAGATCTGCATAATAGCCTTCGCGGATGTATCCCCTACCCTCGATAGCAAAAAGCTTTGCAGGAGCATGCGCCATACGCTCTACAATCATTTCCTTAGAGAATATGCCCTGACGTGCCAGCTCCAGCATAGTGACCAGCGAATGCTGTACGAGCGGGCCTCCACTGGCTGCCGAGAGACAGCCGCCCTGCTTCTCGCTCCATAGATGAGGCGCATGATCAGTGGCGACGATGTCTACCCTCCCTGCACGCACCGCCCCGCGCAGCGCCTGGCGATCGGCAAGGGTCTTGATGGCGGGATTCCACTTGATCTGGTTGCCTAGACGCGTATAGTCTTCGTCTGTGAACCACAGGTGGTGCACGCATACCTCTGCCGTAATGCGTTTCTCCTCTAAGGGAATATCCGAGCGGAAGAAACTCAGCTCGCGCTCCGTCGAGACGTGAAGGATGTGCAGACGGCTACCAAGGCGCTCTGCTAGCTCTACCGCCTCGGCAGATGAACGATAGCACGCCTCTGCCGAACGGATCAGGGGATGAAAACGCACATCGAGGTCGTGCCCGTATAGCCCCTTGTAATGCTCTTTGTTGGCACGGATGATCGCTTCGCTTTCACAGTGGGTCGCTATGATCAGATCCGTTTCGGAAAAAATTCGCTCTAGGGTCGCTTGGTTATCTACCAGCATATTCCCCGTAGAGCTCCCCAGGAAGAGTTTGAGCCCTGGCAGACGATGGCGATCTAGCCTCTTGACTTCGTCAGCGTTGTCATTCGTCCCTCCGAAGAAGAAGGCATAGTTCGCCCAGCTCGTCTCTGCCCCACGGCTCATCTTATCTTCCCAGGCGGAGAGGGTCGTCGTGGGGGGATTGGTATTGGGCATATCCATAAAGGATGTTACCCCGCCTGCCACAGCCGCACGGCTCTCGGTGGCAATGCTCGCCTTGTGCGTAAGGCCAGGCTCACGAAAGTGCACTTGATCATCTATGCACCCAGGCAAGAGCCACAGCCCTCGGCAGTCGATCACCTCCGATCTGTCGGCATCGGCTGGATCGATCACCACATCTGCCCCCTCATATACACGTGCGATCGTCCGCCCCTCGACGAGTACGGACGCTACGAAGCTACGCCCCTCATTGATGACGAGCGCATTGCGAAATATCGTCTTCATACCTTGTATTTACCTTGTGGGAACTTACCCAAGAACTTATCCCTGCGCAATGCCCAGACGCCGACGAAACCCTCGCCGAAGATAGAGCCACTCATCTTGGACGCGCCAAGCTCTCTATCGACGAACGTGATCGGAACCTCCACCACATGGAAGCCCAAGCAGTACGCCGTGTATTTCATCTCTATCTGGAAGGCGTAGCCACGGAAGCGCACTGCCTCCAGATCCATAGCCTCAAGCACCTGCCTACGATAGCAAACGAAGCCCGCCGTCGTATCCTTCACTGGCATAGCCGTCAGCAGCCGTACATAGAGCGATGCGCCATAGCTCATCAGGATGCGCCCCAGGGGCCAATTCTTCACCGCCCCACCTCGTACGTAGCGTGACCCAATGGCGACATCTGCCCCACCCGTAGCGCAGGCATCATACAGCTCGAGTAGCTTGGTGGGCGGATGGCTAAAGTCGCAGTCCATCTCGAAGATATATTCATATCCCTCTCTGAGTGCCCAGCGAAAGCCCGCAATATAGGCTGTCCCCAGCCCTTGCTTACCCGAACGCTCGATCAGGTGCAGACGACCCTCGTAGTGAGGCATCATGCTACGCACGATCGTGGCTGTCCCATCAGGCGAACCGTCATCTATGATCACCAGATCCATCTGACGAGGCAAACCCATCACGGTCTTTATCATCTTGGCGACGTTCTCACTCTCGTTGTAGGTCGGGATAAGGACTATGCTATCACTTTTCATCTAAAAACTACTCCTATATATAATGCCTGTTTATAACGCCAACAAAGATACACAGATTGTCCCTAACCCCCACGCCCTTTCTCTCATACTTCGTCGCACTCCCCTTGCGCACGCTCCGTAGCCCTTGCTAATAAGGTCGGACGGGTCAGACCAGTCGGACTAGTCTGACCCGTCCGACCTCGATATATTATATACGAGTGGTCGTCCTAATTATAATTACGTTAGCGCAACAGCATAAAAGATTTACACATCACTAACTGCACGGCTCTAGTGCTCCCACTAGGGTTCTAGAGCTGTGCATCAAGAAAAGCATATTATGTCACGAAATAATAATGTAGTTCCCGCAGAGGATCTGACAGCTGCTACTGCCACAGAAAAGGTAGAAGCACTAGGAACTAAAGAAGAGATGGCACTACCTGGAGCACACGAGGTAGAAAAGCCTGCGCAGGATGGTGAGAATCTAGCTCCCTCAGCCGACGAGGTAGCTCCTGCAGATAATGTGATCACAGAGGAGGCGAAGAAGAGCATCCTTGTCGCAATCGCAGAGGCTACGCTCAAGGAGCATAACCTCGATGAGGTGCACGTCACCGCTGATGGTCAGGCATTCTATGCCCTTAGCGATGCGCACAACCATGCACGCAATCTAGCGGATGACACCATCATATCGATCACTGCCAGCACTACAGATGTGGCAGAATAGACTATAAGAAGAGATGAATAGATTAGTTATCAATCGTGCGCAGGGGGGCATCCCTGCCAGCCTGCCAGGCGAAGACCATATCTCAGGCTTTGTCGCCTATGTGTCAGCCCTACCAACAGCGGACAGTGGCGTGACAGGCTTTACAGCGAGCAATCGTATCCTGCCGATCTCCACCATCGAGATGGCTGAGAGTCTAGGCATCAAGCCTAATGCCGAGGCGTGGGAGCTACGTGTGCTCCATTATAACCTCTCGGAATGTTATCGCATCAATCCAGGCATTATCCTCTATGTAGGACTATTCGCCAGCCATCATCCGCACACACCTTCGCAGAGATTAAGACCCTGCAGAACTTTGCACAGGGTCGCATCAGACAGGTCGGAGTCTATGTCGGTGATAAGCCTGCCGATGCCTCGATGGTCACGGCAGCGCAGGGCATCGCTGATACGCTAGATGCTGAGGGCGCACCATTGTCGATCATCCTTGCACCCAAGGTGGCACAGGTCACCAGCCTTACGAACCTCGTTTCTGCGGGCAAGAGCCGCGTGTCGGTGCTGATCGCCCAGGACGGCGAGGGCGTGGCTGCCAGCCTCTACACGGACTCCGCCAACACATCTGCGAAGTCCTCCGTGTCCGCCCTCGGCACCTTCCTGGGGCTTATCTCCCGTGCCAAGGTGCATCAGTCTATCGGATGGGTGAGACAGTTCCCAACAGGTCTTGCGTTACCGGCCTTCGGTGATGGCACGCTCCTGCGTACGCTCGACCGAGGAGCCATCACTGCACTCGACGCAAATCGCTACCTCTTTGCCATGACGCATCCAGGCATTGAGGGATCATTCGCCAACGACAGCTGTACACTCGATGCTCCGACAAGCGAGTACAATGCCCTCGAACGTGTCCGCACGATGGACAAGGCGGTGCGACTGGTGCGTGCCTATCTTACCCCCGAGCTGGGCGGGTCTATCTATATCGACCCTGCTACAGGTAAGCTCGAGAGCTACACCGTGGCGCACCTCGAGACGCAGGCAAACAAAGCGCTCGAGGAGATGGAACGCGCGGGCGAACTCTCGGGATATAAGGTGGAGATTGACCCTGAGCAGAATGTCCTCACGACCTCATCCGTCGAGGTCGTGATCCGTAAAATCCCCGTGGGCGTGATGCGCAAGGTACAGGTCAAGATCGGCTATACAGACAAACTCTAGACACATCAGATAGAGATATGAAACAGAACGGAATCCCAATGATTAACGGCATCCTCTACAGCTGGGCGAATGTGGTCGTAACTATCGCAGGCGTACCGCTGACGGGCATTACAGCCGTGGAGTATGGAGATAAACAGGAGATAACGAACCGATACGGAGCTGGTCGTCATCCAGTAGGACGTAGCAAGGGGCGCATTACACCCTCAGCGAAGATCACCCTCTACCAGGAGGAGGTCGAGGCTATTCAGAGGCGCGCACCAAAGGGACGTCTGCAAGACCTCGGGCTATTCGACATCATTGTCTCCTACATCAAGGAAGATGGTTCGCCCATCGTCGTAGACAAGATCCACAACTGTGGATTTACCTCCAACGAGCGCAAGTCCAAGGAGGGCGACACAGGGCACGAAGTCGATCTAGAAATCATCCCCTCACACATCTCGTGGGGTGCAAGCGCATAAGCCTATGGCACAACTCAAGTATTTAGTCATCCACTGTACCGCCACGCCACGAGGTCGGGCGGTCACCTCACAGGATATTAGACGCTGGCACACTAGCCCAGTTAGCAAGGGCGGTCGTGGTTGGTCAGTGGTTGGCTATACTGACATGATACATCTCGATGGTCGGCTGGAGCGACTCGTCGATAACAATGAAGATGGCAACGTCGATCCATGGGAAGTTACCAATGGCGCGAAAGGCATTAACTCCGTCAGTCGCCACATCGTCTACGTCGGTGGGCTTTCAGGCGATGGCAAGCGGGCGGAAGACACCCGAACAGATGCCCAGCGGGCGACCCTCGAGCGGTATGTGCGAGACTTCCACCAGCGATTTCCGAGCGTGCGCATCATAGGGCACGGAGAGGTAGCTGCCAAGTCTTGTCCATCATTCGATGTACAGCAGTGGCTGCGCTCTATCGGTATCGATCAATAGACTTTTAACCACAATTAAATAGCTGTTTATATGCTAACTCCCGAGCTACTAACCATCATCGTCGGGATAGTATCTGCCCCCATTGGTGCGTGGCTCGGGAGCAAGCTAGAGCGGCGTAAATATGAGACTGAGCTACGACGACTCGATGGAGAGCTAAGTCGGCAGAGCGCCGAGATTAAGGCAGGCGAACTAGATAATGTGCGTCGGGCAAACGAGATCCTGATGGAGACCGTGGTCGAACCCTTACGTATGGAGATAAAACAATTGAGAGATGAAGTGGATCGTCTTAATCAAGCCCTGGGGCAAATACCTAGCTGTCCTCATGCCCACACTTGCCCTATTACTCGCAGGCTGCGCCACGCGCCACGACAGGCAGATGGAGATGACACGCGAGTACAGCAAAGCGTCGATGCTCCTATGGCAAGACTCCCTCCTAGTAGCTCGTAACCTCGCTGGCGAGTATACCGAGACAGAGGTCATCTACAGGTATGACTCATCTGGCAAGGCTATACCCACAGTGCGACGTGATCGAAATCGTAGGCTACAAGTAGCAGACTCCGCACAGGCGACACGTTCACAAGTGGGCAAACGTCAGGAGAATGCGAGGCAGGATATGCGAGGCAAGATCCATACCGAGGCAAGCACTAAGCCCTTTGACCCTACACCCATATTCCTAGTCACAGGAGCTGGACTCTTCCTCATCGTCTCACTAGCCCTTCGGCGTGTCCTCAAGAAATAATTATCAATAACTATATCCAACTATGTCAGAACAGAAGACCCTCATCGGCGAACAGACCGCCGACCAAATCGAAGCCCTTAAGGCTAATCATGGCAAGATCATCGCTATCACCGTGTCAGATGGTGATGACGAACATATCTGCTACTGTAAGCGCCCATCGTTCGAGACGATGAGCGCCATGGCTAAGCTCGGCAAGACAGACGAGGTGCAAGCTGCGCGTACACTGCTAGACAATTGCTGGATCGCAGGCAGTACCGAGATTCGCAAGGATGCTATCCTATCGCTTACTGTCAGCAATCAGCTTGGTAGTCTCATCGCTGGAGTCAAGGCAAGCCTAAAAAACGCGTAGAGGCACACCTTCTAGCAACCTCGGACGATGAGGATACCTTTCAGAAAGGATGTGCCTTAATACGCGCGAACCTCGGGATCGTTGATCCCGAGGTTCTAAATGAGGAGGAATGGGCGCGGCTCTACGCGCAGGCTCTATGGCTGGAGACTTGGCGAATGCGCAACCAAGCGCAGATGTTCGCAAAACTATTCGGAGGCGATGAGAAGACCTAATCTCTGCGATGTAGCCAAGCGTGCCAAGGAGGAGTCCCCATGCGCAGAATGCCCAGGAACACCAGTATGACTTGAATGGCGATGCTCAGAACAGCACAACCGAGGAGGATGTAAACAGTCCAAATCGCAAGCTGGATGAAGATATCGAATAATGCTTCCATAAGGATGTCTCTTGTATAATTACTCTACCGCAAAGATAATCATTCAGATGAATTCTATCAACTACATCTTCAATCTTGGAGGAAATTTTAAAGATGGGATCAAGCAGTTGCTCATCTCAACAAGCATATTCAACTCAGAAGTAAGTTCTGCGCGAGATCTTGTGGAAGCATTCACCTCTGACATGGCAAACCTATCGGTAGTTTCCGACGGGTTCGCGTCTATGAGTGAGATCTTCACTCAATTCAGCAAATCAGGAATAGCTCTCGATACCAGCCTGACAGACCTCTCCGCTTTGACGGGGCTCGTGGGTGATGACCTTAAGGTCATCGAAGACTACGCCCGTGAGTCAGCAAAAGCTTTTGGGATTGATGCTGCACAAGCGGTCGAGAGCTACAAGATGGTTCTAGGTCAGCTATCTCCAGAGCTTGCTAAAAGTCCGGTAGCCCTCAAGGCAATGGGCGACCATATCGCCACCCTGGCGAAGCTTATGGGGGGTGATGCTAGGGCGGCTGCTGAGGCACTGAACACTGCAATGAATCAGTACAATGTAGACCTGTCTGACCCGATTCATGCATCCGAAGAGATGGCGAGGATGATGAACGTGATGGCAGCTGCCTCGCAAGCTGGTTCGGCGGAAGTGCCACAGATTAAGGCGGCACTCGAGCAGGCGGGTATGGCTGCCAAGAGCGCTGGCGTGAGCTTCGAGGAGACAAACGCCGCTATCCAGGTGCTGGACAAGGCAGGCAAGAAGGGTAGCGAGGGCGGTGTGGCACTGCGCAACGTGATGGCGACATTGGCTCAGGGACGCTTCCTGCCCAAGCAAGCCCAGCAGGAATTGTCCCGTGCTGGCATTGATGTGAGAGTGCTCACTGATAATACCCGCTCACTGTCAGATCGCTTGACGGCACTAGCCCCTTTGCAGAGGGACAGTGCCTTATTATCGAAGCTATTCGGCAAGGAGAATGCTAACGCGGCACTGGCTCTTATCAGTAATATAGCTCTGATGGATGAGTATACTGGGGCGATAACAGGCACGAGTTCAGCACAAGATCAGGCTACAATCATTATGGGTAGTTATGAGGAGCGTCAAGCTCGCATTAATGCCAAGATCGAAGACTTTAAGATTAAGGCTTTCCAAGCGTCTGATGGCATCACTTACTGGGTAAGTGCAATCGCTGGTATACTTACTCCTATTGCTCAGCTAGCACCTATCTTCAAGTTCTTACATCTTTCATTATCTGGTCTCGTCAGGGTCATACGGGCGGTTGGGAGGAGAGCAATAGTTTCTTTTGTTGCGATGCGCACGCAGGCGGTATTGTCGCTGACGACCATGCAGGTGGCATTCAACTCTGGTCGTGTCGCCAGCTTCGGATTCCTCGGGAGCATCGTACAGGCGACTTGGGCAGTGGCGCGATTTGCGACCGTCGGTCTGTGGAATGGTCTTAAGGCACTCGGGGCTTATATTCTGTCACTCATCACAGGCGGGACTGCATCGGCAACCTTTTCCGCCACTGCATCAGCATCGTTTGCCGTATTCAAGACCTCGGCTGTAGTTGCCTGTCGTGCGGTGAGCGCAGCGATAGCCAGCATTCCCATCATTGGGTGGGTGGCAATAGCCATTGTCGCCATCGGGGCACTCGGCGTCTATCTGTGGAATAGCTCGGTTAAGTTTCGCGCTGTGCTCAAGGGCACATGGGCATACATCTCGACAGGCTTCTCTGACTTGTGGGAGATGGTCAAGACTGTCTTCTCTGCCATTGGTGACCTCATCGTGGCTGCCTTCAACTTTGATGGCGAAGGGATCGATGCCGCCCTGAGTAAGATGACGGTGCGCTTCGGAGAGCTGGGGCAGAGTGCTGCCAAGGCTTACAGAGATGCCTACGATGCCGAGATGGCGCGTGGAGAAGAGACGGAGACAGACGAAGAGGCTGGCGAGACTCCAGGCGAAGGTGGGTCTAGCGGTAATGGCTCGTCTGTGGGCATCAACGTGCCAGATGTCGCAGGAGATACAGGTCTTAGTCTTGGGTCTGTCGGCAATGCAGGTAGTGGAGGTGGTGGCGGTGGCGTGAAGAATATCTCCATCAAGATTGACCGCCTCATTGACAAGTTCGAGATCCACACGACGAACCTCAATGAGAGTGCTTCGCGCATCAAGGAAGTCGTGATGCAAGCACTCACCTCCGCAGTCAATGATGTAAATCTTGTCAGATAACTATGCAACTACGTACCATTATCCCAGCAGGCATTAGCCTAGGCAAGAGTGCCTTGTATCGATTCCCCGCCACACCTGCCTCTACCTCGAGTGGCTGGGCAGGGCGCGAGGGGACACCCGAGTACCGCACAGTAGGTCTCCCCCTCACCGACCCCAGCTACTGGTCTGGGCGCTATGCCCTATGCGAGCTTCTGCTGCGCACCTCTACGGGAGAGGAGCTCATTATACCCGATGCCGTGGTGGCAATGACGCGATCTAAGCAGATCGTTACGACACAAGTCATCGGGATGAGTGGCACAGTCAAGGAGTACATCTCGGACGGCGACTACGACATCAACATTGCTGTGGGCATTGCCTCCCTAGAGGATGGCAAGCTTACCGACAGTTACCCCAGCGATGAGCTTAGGGAGCTACGAGCATTCCTAGAGGCGTCGGAGCCTATTACGGTGCAGTCTGCCTTCTTCGACATCTTCGAGATTAACCGTATTGTCATACGTAGTTATTCGATTACTCAGTCCACTGAGAGTAATTATCAAGACCTAACTATCTCGGCGCTCTCTGATGATGAGTATAATGTGTATAGCACAGACTACTAGGGGTGATGTATAGACTGACAGCACGTATAGAGATCATAGGTGAACGCAGGTGGGAGATCACCAAGGTACACGCTGTAGAGATAGAGCGTGACACAGATAGCCTCACAGACACCTGCAAGATCACCCTGCCTAAGCGCATGCATTGGGATGCCAAGTCTGAGACTCCTGTACGCCGTGGAGACCGCATCCGCGTCTCGCTCGGGTATGACGACCAGCTCACCCTCCTTTTCGTTGGTTATATCCGAGACGTGGGGTTCAAGACTCCCGTCGTGCTGACCTGTGAGGATGAGATGTACCGCCTCAAGCAGATGCCTGCCGTGCCAAGGAGCTATCGTTCGGCAAGCATTCTACAGCTCCTACGCGACCAGGGCATCACGGGGGAGATTCGTGTCTTTGGGGAGCAATCCCTTGGGCAATATCGTGTTCAGGCGGACACCGTAGCAAGCCTACTGGGCAAGCTCAGCGACCAAGGCATACGCTCATTCTACCGCCTGGAGGATGGCGAGCCCGTCCTCTATGCTGGTGTCCTCTTCGACAGGGATGCCGAGGTACAGGCTCAGCAGGTTATAGCCTCTGGCATCAACCTCATTTCAGACAGTAACCTGGAGCAACAGTTCGCCGACAGTCTACGGCTCAAAATCAAGGCGATTAGCCTCCAGCCAGAGGGCAGCAAGCGCATACGTGTGGAGGTGGGTGATGCCGATGGCGAGCTACGTACGCTACACACCTATGGGCGCAATAAGGCGGAGCTGGAGGCGTGGGCGAAAGAAGAGTATAAGCGTCTCAAACGCGATGGGCTGACTGGTAGCCTGACCACATTCGCCCACACACCACTCGACAAACTTGACACGGTAGGCATCAAACTCGAGGGCAAACGTATGGGCGTATATCAGGTGTCTAAGGTCGTCATCAAGTATGACACTAGTGGTTATCGGCAGGAGGTAACCCTGGGACAGAGAGTAAGAGAATAATTATGACAAACATTAGGCAAGCACTGAGAGCTATCGCAGGCGGTCAATCAGACATCCTGAAGATCTGCATGGTCGATGCCGTGGACAGAGAGGCGCGCACAGCAGATTGTACACCTATCGATGACTCAGCACCCATACTCGATTGTAACCTACAAAGCGTGCAGGGTAGTCACGAGGGTGTTTGCATCATTCCACGCGTCGGAAGCTATGTCTTGGTAGGTCTCCTCGTCGATGGCAATGCTGGGACAATACTTCTCACAGACTACGTCGATGCCGTGTATATCGGTATCGCTGACAGGTCGCTCGAGATGACTGTGGATGGTATAAACATCAATGGAGGAGAACTGGGAGGGATGGTCAAAGTCGAGCCACTTGTGGCGCGCCTTAACGCCCTAGAGGATGAGCTGCGTAACCTCAAGCAAGCATTCACAAGTTGGGTGCCTGTGCCACAGGACGGCGGTGCATCACTCAAGGCGGACATTACCCCCTGGGCGGGAACTCCCGTAAGTCAGACCTCGCGCAGAGACCTTGAGAATGCATTAGTTAAGCACTGATTAAACGAGCCATAAGGTAGCATACGCCACTACAGCACATTACTACAAAAAATTATGATAGGAATACTCATAGATGAGCGGACAGGCGACCTCGACCTCAGTACGGGACGCCTTGCCCTAGGTGAAGTCACTGCGCAGACTACGGCTATCGTTGCCGAGATGATGCCTGGAGAGCTTGCCGAGTACCCATACGTGGGTCTTGGCTTACGACTTGACCTCGGCGGTCGTCCAGACCCTACACTTCCGACACGTGCCGTCAAGATGCTACGAGACTGCGGTCTTCCCACTAGGCGTGTAGAGGTCGCAGAGGGACTCATCAGCGTCATATACTAACCAACCACCCCACCCCCATAGACTATTATGATTGATAAGATCTCCGCCATCAAACGGCGTATGACCTCTGCCTTCATCGCAGACCAAGTGATCATAGATGCCTACAAGCTCCTGCCAGGGCGCACCTTCGATGAGCAGTTTAGCAAGGCGTCTCTCGAGAGCATTCTATTCTGGACATTCGCCACGGCAGTGTATGCTCTGGAGACACTCTTCGACAAGCACCTACGGGAGGTCGAAGAGCGTGTAGCCTCCCTCGAGCCACATACATTGCGCTGGTATACCCGAAGAGCCAAAGACTACCTGCACGGCGTTCGCCTCGAGGGTGACAGCGACCGATACGACACCAGTCGCTTCACCGAGGCAGAACTGGCAGAGCGTAGAATTATAAAATATGCCGTAGCAACCGAGAGCGACACCGTTGTATATCTCAAAGTTGCATCTGCCGACAAGGCAGGTAGTCCTCAGCCACTGACCGACGAAGAGCGGACAGCCTTCGAAGCATACATCTCAGAGGTCAAGGATGCAGGCGTGGCAGTCGATATAGTGTCCGTTGCCCCTGATGATTTGTACCTCAACCTCACGGTGTACTATGATCCGCTCGTGATGTCACCCGATGGGACGTTGCACAGCAATGGGCGCAACCTCGTCGAGGTAACAGCACGCGAGGTCGTGGCGCGCTTACCCTTCGATGGCGTATACCGCACAAGCGACCTTATGGCAGCACTGTCGGCACTTGAGGGTGTGTCGGTCATCGACATCGTATCTGTCGAGACGCGTAGCCGTCATAACGGCACTCGTGTCAAGGTGGATGGCTATGCACGCCCATATGCTGGCTACTTCGCCATTACGGAGCTGAGTATTCGTTATCTCCCTTACAATTCGTATGACAATGTCTAGGCTTATCAACCTTCATCTGGTCATCGAGCGTGCCATACCATCCGCCCTGCGCCGCCCTATTATCCTCGCCATACTGCAGGCGGGTGGCGTTGCCCTCGCGGACGTTCTAGATCGATTCGAGACGGCACGCACACGACGCATGGAGCGCCTTGCACACAATGGTCAGGTGTGTCATCTGCGTGCTATTCTCGCAAGGAATTACCCAGGTATAGAACTTATATCGACCTTCCGAGAGGTGCGCCCAATCTTCGCCTACAGCGAGAGCCTCCCTGATCAGATGTTATACACAGGACCCGATGGTAGTAGTGCCGTCCCCTTGGCAGAGCGTGAGGGCGGGCAAGCAGAGAACCTCTTCATCGTCATCATTCCACGCGCACTCTACGACACGCATCTAGAGCAGATCACCGCACTAGTTGATAAGTATAAACTCGTCAGCAAGCGTGTCGTCTATCGGCGTAAATAATCAACCATAACCAAGACAAATGAATACAGCAAACTTTCTCTCTATGGTGTCGAGTTCTGGTGCGCAGGGTAAATACCCGCTATCCACGCAGACACTGTCCTTTATGCAAGACCAGGTGCTAGCAGTCGCAAAGCTTGCCCTCATAGCGGGACAGAACTACATCATCACCGACGCGACTGCCAGCCGTGAAGGGGTCGTCGTGATCGCTGGCGAGATAATGCCTCTGAGCAATAAGCCTACGCGCAATTCCTCACACAAATTCCTCTGCGTACGTGAGACTAGTGAAGATGTGACTATCGGCACAGAGACATACGCCAAAGCGCGTACCTATCGCGTAGCATATTACTCAGTATCGCCATGGAGCAATGAGAGCTACCCCCTCAGCTCTGTACCCATGCTACAGTCGATGCAAGCAATGAGCGCGACACTCAGCACCCATGCGACCTCTATATCAGATCTGACAAGGTACATGGACGAAATATCTCAATCACAGAGAGCAAGCATACCTGTCGTGGAGGCAAATGCAATGACTAAGCCGGGAGTTGGATATGTGATGGTAGATCCGACTGTCGTTGGTGCGTCTTCGTCTGGTAAGGTCGCTGGTATATTAACGACGTGGCAGATAGATGATGTCTTGGCGACCACCTCGGGGCACCTCAATGTGCCAGACCCTTACATCTACTACGGAATCTACCAGGAATATCGCTCAGCCTCAGGGTCAATCTCCTACCGTGGTGGTGCCGCACATGGTCCATCTGGTAATGTGCAGTGGGGACCGTGGGTACGCGCCGTAGAGCCACCCAAAAGTCACATCCTCGGCACTATTACACACATTGGAGATAGAAATGGGGCAAAAGTCAAAGGTACTGGGATGTTTCGTGGTGTGGGATCCGCTGGAACACGAGGCACAGACTGGGTAACCATTACATACAACAGCATCGACGCAGAGAAGATCGCACTGGCGGTATTCTCTCTGACACCTGTATCGCTCGGCACACAGACGTTCTCTTCCAACGTCCGACCTGAGCCAGACTATCGTCGAATAACAGTAACATTCTCGGGAGTGAATGGGCAGACCTTCGAGCCATCCTTCCACTTGATGGCGATCGATCCGACCGTTTAATCAAACAATCATCAGCATTTAATCAGGTATTAACTAGATACCACCTCGGGCGTGGAACAAAGTAAGCCCCCGCCCATCATAAATATGAGGTAGGATTGCAAAGATACTATACACTTAAGATATGACCAAGACCCTAACCCATGGGAGCCTATTTACTGGCATCGGAGGCTTTGACCTCGGAGCAGAGATGAGCGGCATCCCCACACTCTGGTCTTGCGAGTTTGACGCACGCAAGAGACAGATTTTATCGAGACATTTCCCCGATACTGCTCAGTATGCAGACATATTACACAACCTTTTTGCGACATAAGGAGACAGGCGAAGTGTACCATAAACAGAACTTCACTAATAGTAGTAACCGTGGAGGCTACATTTGGCGCAATGAGGCACTCTTGCGTGGCGAGTTCAATGCCTTCCGTGTAAAAACCTATCGCTACATATACCCACTTTGCTCGAAGTTCGCCTACAAAGGTAAAGAGCGTGTATACCCTGCTTATGAACGTGGAGAAATTCCCTTTGTGTGGGTGAGAGATGCCGAGCTAATAGCCAAGAGAATCACCGAACTCAAGGCTCAACCGAGATGCAGGTAGTCGCCTAAAAAGAGTCGAGGGCTACGCCTTAGATAGATAGCCCTCGACCACTCATACCCTCAAAATCTGGCAAAACTTTGACAATTCGTTTTGTAAAACTCGGACAATTCGTTTTTCCGATTATATACGAGTGGCGCGGGCAAATTTCTGCCCGCACCACTCTGTCAACTCTAAACATAATGGCTAGCCTTTTCGGCGGCTAGAATCCGTCTTGGTCGTCGGGATTGCCCGAGCCACCGCCTGGGCTGGGATTGCCACCAGGGTTAGGGGCGGGAGGTGTGGCGGGATTGGCGGGCTTAGTTGGTTTCTTGCTTTCGGCCTCGTCCTCCAGGACGAACTTGATGCGGGAGGGGTCGATCAGGGTAACTCCGTCGAGCGGAGCGCACGACTGCGGGTGGTCTCGGGGGTGAAATGCACGCTCAGATGATTGAATTGCGTGGCAGAAACCTTGTCCTCGGATTCGACTCCGTTGCCACGGGCGCGCGCATTGATCTTCAGCCCGCCGAAACCATTGAGGATGACGCGGTCTCCCGCCGAGAGATGCGCCCGCACGACGAGCCCCAGGTTATGGAGAATGCCAATGACATCACCCTCGGTAGCTCCCGAACGTTCGGCGATCTCTCGGGCAATTTGGCGCGTGGTGATGATGGGGCGTTCGCCCACGACGAAGGGATACCACAGTTCCTTGCCGTCTTTGTCGGGCAAGCTGGCTTGCTTTTTCTTGTACCTAAACATGTTCTCGAATAGTTTTTAGGGGTTAATCCTTAGGTGATAGTTGTTGTTTAGAGAAATGGTCTTTGGCTGTGCCGAATGGCTTATTCGGTGCATAGCTTTCTGCTGTCTTATGCCTTCGGCATGGCTTCCTGACAGCCCTCCCAAGGCGGGGTATATACCCAGATCTCGGCTACCTATATACCTACGCTGGCGTACCTATATATCTACCACGGCGTAGGTATATACCTACCACGGCGTAGGTATATACCTGGCGGGTAGGGGGAGGAATGTGAGCATAGGCGGGGCAGATTTGGGGAGATTCTTTCGGTCTGATGCAGGGCTCTCTTGAGTCTGATTTTCGTTTCTTTGGCGAGCGCTAGCCCACTGGTCACTGGGGTCGATTATGATACGGCGGTATAGGTATTAGCTTGGGTTATACCTATCCAGTGCCAGGGGCTAGAGCACTCTTTCGTCTAATTGAAACTAAAATCTTGCATCGCCAAACGAAGGGCGATTATCATTGCCGAAAGGGCGATTGTACTGCCTAGCGAAGGCGATTACTTTTGCCGAAGAGGGGCGAGGAGGCTAGAGATCGTCAGCCTCTTCGAACTCGCCAAGGCTTCCCTCGGCAGAGAGGGAGGCAAAGAGGCTTAGGTTGTGCGCCAGGCGAAGGTATTCAACCTCGGGCGCTAGATACTTTTCTTTCATATGTCTGATTGTCGTTTGGGGGGGGGGTTAGAGACTGCGGTAGAAGAGGCGCAGAGAGGGGCCATAATGCGTATAGAAACGTAATTCGCTATCAATCCAGAATACACTATAATCACCACCTGCCGCTATATACCTGCCATCAGTATTGATATTCCACAGCCCTTCACCCAGTGCTGGGAGTATTCGTGTAATGACTTTGCCTTCGCTGGCTCTGTCTACCCACCACTGACCATTATTCTCGCTGATTGTGGTAGTGGTTGTTTCAGTATCCGCTGGCTCTTCGCCTAGGTAGACAACATCAATGACGACACGCCCTCTAATAGTTCCTTTATCAACGTATCTGTAACGGTAAGCACACTTCAGCTCGTCGCTCTTTAGGGGCGTATGTGGCTGATATTGATTACTCATCAGGATACTTTCTGAGGTATCAAGCTTGCGAAAGCGAATGGCGTAGATGACATCTCTTTGATCCGTGGATATTGATTCTGAAGATGAGGCTAATGCTTGCCGATTGGCTCCATCTCCCATAGTGAAGAAGTCATTTGAGGAGCGATCCAGTCCTCCCCATGCAAGTCTCTGAAGCATAACAATGCCCTGCCAGTCACTATGCGTTGGGACACGATACTTCTCCCCTAGGCGGGCAATCTGATTCCCATTAATGTCCTTGGCGGGGAGTTCCATCATATTGATGCTGCCTAAGCCTTCTGCTAGGCTACGACTATAGAAACCACTCTGATTATTGAGGTGTCCGTTCTCTCCGATGTTGATGCCTGAGGAATTATAGTTGGCAAATCGTAGTCCTCCCTTCATGCCGTCAAACTGATCCGCCTCTGCTAGACCAAGGGTAGAAGTAATGCCTTCACCACCAGCGATGTTGTATTCCGTCATGTACTGAATGGGGATGGTGATGAACTCATTGGCGTTGATGCGTAGGCGATGTACCTTGCCGTGCTGTGGCTTGCCTCCCGTAGTCGCATTCGGAGTGTAGTCCGTCCGGTATGAACGGGCGACATCAAGGCTACTCACTGGGGTTGAGGACTTGATTCGTGTATTGGTCGTGATGGCTGCAAGGGCAGTCGCGGTGGGCATTACCCAGGCGTAGTAGGTCTTGGTAGAGGTTTGGTTCTCAGCAATAGGCTGGGCAGTCTCGGCAAGCGTGTAAACCATTGAGGTCGTCCCGCTAGCGGTAGCCGACCAGGTGGGAAGCGCGCCTGGAGTAGCATTCGTATTCAGCTCGAAGGCTCCTTGGTCGGTGAAGGCATTCGTCGAGATGCTGAAGCTTGTGGGGTTGAGCGGCGAGGAGTTTGGAATCTTGTTGCCAAGAATGTAGCCGACGAGGGCTCCGCGTGGGACGAAGGTTACCTTGTCTTCGAGGATAGCACCGAGGTAAGAACCGCCGACGGGAGCCTGGCTCTTGTCCATCTTGAGCTCTTGCCAGCCAAGAACGTAAGGTACGTCCAGTTCGCTGGTGAGTTCGCCGATGGCTGAGACGCCCTTGAGGTTTCTTCTGCCGGCGAACTTGACGGTTGTCCCCTCGAGCGTTCCGCCGATGATGGCAGAGATGTACCAGGTGCGTCCGCCTTCGTTGTTGAAGTTGGATACAGTGAAGCTGTTGTTTGCTTCGGTCTGCTTGAGGCGCAGGCGCTTGGTCGTGGCGCTGTACGTCCAGTAGAGCGACTTGACAGCGAAAGTGCCGTCGCTACTCTTGAGGGCGGTATGCACGAGAACTCTCTGTCCGTCCTCGAGGCGAGGCATGGGGACGGTTTGTCCTGCGCTGTTGGTGCCGAGTTCGTAGGTGAGGGCTTTGAGCGCATCGTCTTCGTCTAATGATGCCTCGGCGCTCAGCGAGACATTCGTGGGCTCTCCTGTGAGGGAAGAGCCAGGCGTGGGCTCCGACTTGCTGTCCTTGCTGCACGCACTAAAAAGCGCAAGCAACATGGCGAGCGAGAGCCATAGTCTAATAGTTTGCTTCATACAATTTATTCTTTGGTTGGTAAACATTTGGATACGACGAAGCAAGGCGACACCCCGCATTGGGGGCATCGCCTTGGATATAGTTAAGGGTTACGCTTAGCCTATTGCAGGCTTTTGGCAACTTTAT
>JBHACZ010000009.1:0-8517 GCA_041854825.1 Porphyromonas sp.
CCCATTCCGAACAGAGAAGTTAAGCCCAATTGTGCCGATGGTACTGCGTATAGTGGGAGAGTAGGTAGCCGCCGCTTTAAGAGAGAGCCGAGTGTTGCGCAAGCGATGCTCGGCTCTCGGTGTATATAGACACCGCGAATCGTTCGCCTTCGGCGCTCTCGCCTCACGAATCCCCTGCATCTCCCCCCTTCTCCTTCCTCTCCGGATCTCCCCCCTTCCATACCTAGATGGCGCAAGGCAGAGTGAGGAGGAATGTAGGGCGGGATAATAGTCAGGTGGGAAGCTACAGAAGAAACGCCCGTCTATCATCCGATAAGGATGGTAGACGGGCGTTTCTATTCAAGGAGGGGGAGTATTGCTGGAATAGGATCCTCTGTGGCTAGAGGCGTGCCTTCTCTATTGGTTGCTAGCAGTGGAGCCAAACTCCATTAGGAAGGCGCGGATGAAGCCGTCGAGGTCGCCGTCGAGGACACCGACGGTATCGCTCGTCTGATAGCCTGTGCGGTGATCTTTGACGCGGCGGTCGTCGAGGACGTAACTTCGGATCTGTGATCCCCATTCGATCTTTTTCTTGCCAGCTTCGATCTCTGCCTCTGCACGACGGCGACGCTCTAGCTCGCGATCGTAGAGCTGGGAGCGAAGTAGGCGCATGGCATTCTCACGGTTGTCCGTCTGAGAGCGCGTCTCGGTATTCTCGATGATGATCTCCTCCTCGGCTCCTGTCTCGGGATCGACATAGCGATAGCGTAGGCGCACGCCTGTCTCGACCTTATTGACATTCTGCCCACCCGCACCGCTAGAGCGAAAGGTGTCCCAGCTGATAGCCGCGGGATTAACCTCTACGACGATCGTGTCATCTACGAGGGGAACGACGAAGACCGAAGCGAAGCTGGTCATACGTTTGCCCTGAGCATTGAATGGAGATACGCGTACGAGGCGATGGACACCGTTCTCGCTCTTGAGGAAGCCATAGGCTTGCTCCCCCTCGATCTGAAGGGTTGCAGTCTTGATACCCGCCTCATCTCCGTCCTGCCAGTTCGTAATGTTCGTACGATAGCCTGCTCGCTCTGCCCAGCGTCCATACATACGGGCGAGCATACTTGCCCAGTCCTGACTCTCGGTACCTCCTGCGCCAGCATTGATCTTGAGCACTGCACCGAGGTTGTCTTCCTCTGCACGGAGCATATTGCGTAGCTCGATGGTCTCGATATGTTCGACTGCACTAGCGAAGGCGGTGTCTAGTTCGTCCTCGGTAGCTATTCCCTCCCGCACAAATTCTAGCGCTATCTCTACCTCTGCGACGAGGCTGTCCGCGGTGTCGTAGGCAGTGATCCAACGTTTGAGTTCGCCGACTAGTCGCATTTGAGTCTCTGCGCAGGTGCGGTCTAGCCAAAGGTCTGGGTCGGCTGCACGAAGCTCCTCTTCCTGGAGCTGAATACGTTTGCTGTCGATGTCAAAGATAGTGCCTCAGAGCGTCGCGACGCTCTTGCAAGGCGGTCAATTGGTCCGTAGTAATCATTCTATTCTATTGTGTATATATAGGCGCATCGGCTTCGTGTGATGCGCCGTGATAGTCTAAATCTAGAGCGTCTGCATGTCGATGACGAAACGGTAGCGCACATCGCCACGCTCGAGGCGCCCCATTGCCTGATTGATCTCCTCTACGCGGATCATCTCGCATTCGGCAGTAATGCCGTGCTGATAGCAGAAGTCTAGCATCTCCTGGGTCTCAGCGATGCTACCAATGTTTGACCCAGCGAAGCTCCGCCGTCCATGTACGAGGTTGTATGCTCGCACGGCTAAAGGCTCGGTAGGTAAACCGACGATGACGAGCGTCCCATCCGTGCGCAGAAGGCTAAGATAGGGATTGACATCGTGATCGCCCGAGACTGTGTCTAGGATCATATCCATACGAGGGCTAGCCTTCATCTGAGCGCGGTCGGTCGATAGGATGGCGTGGTGTGCGCCGAGGCGTAAGGCATCCTGCACCTTGCTCTCGGATGTGGTGAAGACCGTCACCTCTGCTCCTAGGGCGCGCGCTATCTTGATCGCCATATGCCCTAGACCTCCGATACCAATAATGCCTATGCGCTTGCCTTCGCCAATACCCCAATGTTTCATCGGAGAATAGACGGTAATGCCCGCGCAGAGGAGTGGAGCGGCAGCCCCGAGCTGATCGAAGGGGGGCATGTGTAGGACGTACTGCTCATCGCAGACGTAGCGCTCTGAGAATCCCCCGTAGGTCATCCCGCCACTGGTAGGGTCGGGGCTATTGAAGGAGAACGTTACGCCGTGCTCGCAGTACTGCTCCTCGCCCTCGTGGCAGGGATCACACGTGCCACAGGTACCGATAATACAGCCAATAGCACCAAGGTCGCCGACGGTGAAGGTCTTGACATCTGCTCCGACGGCAGTGATGCGTCCGACGATCTCGTGCCCTGGTACTTGCGGATAGACGGCGTTGCCCCAGTCATTTCGTACGCTGTGTAGGTCGCTGTGGCAGATACCGCAGTATAGGATCTCTAGCTCCACATCGGTGGGGCGTAGGATGCGCCGTTCGATCTCCAGGGGGCGCATAGGTGCGTCAGCACTGATCGCACCGAAGGCTCGTACTTTAGTCATATTCAGAAGTTGTTTTGTGGTTAGGTGCATTCGTCCTGCAAGGGGCGAACGCTATCTACAAAGATACGCATTTCTCCGACCACCTCCTGGGATTTAGACTATCGTTAGCCTAGGTGAACGACTGGGCATTCGAGCCGAATACCTTACCTTCTCGTAAGCCGTGGTACATTTTCTCGAAAACCAGCCTAGAAAAATCCGAAATCCTCGTAGGGTTATTCCCTAAACCTCCCAAGCAAAACTATGAATACAGTACTATACTTATATATAGTGATGGGGCTATCGGGGGAAAACTATGCACGTTTGGTAAAAAACGTGGGATGTCTGAGAGAAAATCCCTAGATGTATAGAAGCGAGAGGGACAGGTTGCTCGTCGGGTCATTCTTGCGCTACTGAAGCCTAGGGGACTAATTCGAGAGCGTGCAGTGACCTCAAGCGAAGGGGGCAGTGCTGGCATGGCATAAAAGTCCGCGACTGCACCATAGCTCGAGGCTATGATGCAGTCGCGGGATACTCTATCGGATGATAGAGGAGAGATTAGAGGCTAGACATTCTTTGCCAATGAGAACTGTACAAAGCGAGAAATGCCGTTGCCACTTGCTCCCTTGTATTCTTTGCTTTCAGCTGTTCCCCAGAAGATGAAGCCAAGGATAGGCCACTGGGCATTATTGGCTGACAGCGTCTGAGTAGAGCTGAAAGTGTAGACTGGAGCATCGAATGACTTATTCCAAGTACCAGTCAAGAAGAGGTTGTTATTGTCATTGTTGAACCAACCATCTCCATCTGCCACCCAGGTGCAGAGTCTAGCTGCTCCGTTGGCTACTGCTTGACCATTGATCTGAAAGTTTCCAGCCTTGAGGTCGACAGACATCACGATATCTGCGGCTAGTCCCTTGATGATGACAGTCTTGCCTTCTGTGCCAGCTGCGATCGTTACAGGTGCTGTTGAGGTAGCGCCTCCCTTCCATGTAGCATACGTTAGGGTATATGCTCCGAGGAGATCGGCATAGGCGATAGCTCCGTAGATCTGTGAGAATGTGATCGTACGTTTGAATAGACCTGAAGAGATGCGTACCTGAGCAGTACGGTTGTCTCCCTGTAGAGGAGCGACCGTGAAGGTTAGCTTGCCATCCTTGATCTCATGGGTGATCCAGTCAGCATCAGTGGACACTGCAGGCTCGGCATCCATCTGAGCGAGATCGACAGTATAGGTACCACCCGCACGTGTAAACTCCTGGTCAGCTACTACAGCGAAGTTCACGAGACCTAGCTGAGTCACGCTGACACGCTGGGTCACGTCACCTTTTTTGAGGATGACGTTGCCTGTGCGTGATTCGTATGACTCGTTTCTTGCGATCGCGACCTTGATCGTCCGTGGAGATGCCAATGTTGGCGTTAGCCATGAGGCATCGGTAGAGATCGAGAATCCGTCTTCGCTCACCTCGATCGTCCCTTCAGAGGCGGTAAACGCTGATGAGAGGGAAGTCTTGACTACGCGGAAGGTCACTTCGGGCTCCTGGTACTTGTCTCGCTGACAAGCGACGATACCGAGGAGGCTCAGCAGTACGAGGGCTAAGCCTCGTAGCGTATTGTTGATTGTCTTCATTTCGTTTGTCTCGATTGAGGGTTATTTGCGGATGAATACAGGTTTCTGGAAGCGTGAACGGGTATAAACCTTACATTCGCCTGCTCCTGCTCCTTCGGAGTTGAGGTGCCACATGATGAAGGAGTCTGCCTTATTGGCTCCCCAGACTCCATTGTCATATAGCCCATACTGCTCGGGGCTAGTGCCTGGGATGAGTGCAGACACGAGGCCAATGTTATTTCCCCAAGAGAGGCGACCAGCCTTTGTATCCCAGCCACAGAGTACATTGCGTAGACCATCAGCAGTCTTGCCTACGTCCTGCGTGAGGATTATGAAGCTGTCGTGCTCTGCATCGAAGGTAGCAACGATGTCAAAGTCGAGACCCTTGATGATGTACTCCCTGTATCCGCCTTCGGTGAAGGTAACATCGAAGGTCGTGTTATTCGTATCAGCGAGCTTCATCGTGTATTCCCCGAGGTATCTAGCGTATGCCTCATAGGTGGGATCCTTACGAGCGATGAGCGTCTCACCCGAGGGTGCTACGTAGTAGCCCTTCTCAGCGTCCCAGGTGAGCTCCGTAACTCCAGCGATATCGCCTACGAGCTTGATTCCTGTGGGCGTGAAGATGTAGGAAACGATCACTTCATTGGCTTCCCCCTCAGTAAGTACCGAGAAGTAGTGCAGACCATTGCTCGCGAGCTTCACGAGCTGTGACTTACCACCGAGGTTACCCACGAGGGCATCTTGCTTGTTTGCATTCATAGACTCGGTGTTGTAGACCTTAGCCTTCATCGCTACGAGGCTAGCGATGTAGGTGTCGATGTCTGATGATGCACGCACGAGACGCATGTGGTTGTTCGTCTTCTTGCCGCGCACGATGATCACATCGTCTGACTCGTAGCTGACGAGGTTGAACTCATAGTCTCCCTCGAAGCCATCGCCCGATCCTCCCGCTAGGTCAGTATCGGGGGTGGAGAAGATGTGGATGGCAGGATTGTACGTATCGAAGTTGATCGATAGGTTCATGTCCTTGCCGATGGTGTACTCACTCTTGGTCCACTTGGTGGGGTCTGCGCTTAGCTCATTGGTCGCGAGCACCTCGCCCTTGGGGCTAAACTTGAGACCGATCGTGTAGGCACCATAGATCGCACGGCTGTGTGGTACGAGCTCGAGGATCCATCCATTGGGAGCGCTGGTGAGTCGGTTGAGCAGAGCCTTGGCAGCTTCGTCTACACGTTCATTGGTAGACTCGGTGAAGATGGGATCCGTGGTCTGCTTGCACGAGGGCAGAGTAGCCGCAGTGCAAAGGACAGCGAGAGACAGCCCATAGGTGAGCAGTCGGCTCTTCATATTCTTGATATCCATTGTGTACTAATGATTGGAGGATGATACAGAGTGGCTGTGACCGCAGTGCTGTAGATACACCTGGCACTGCTGCTGACGAGAGTAACCCTTGCTGCTGTCGAAGAGCCACAGATAGTCTGCCGTGGGGTTGGATGGCACAGGCGTCATCGCGGCGCGAAGGG
Source organism: Porphyromonas sp. (assembly GCA_041854825.1). GTDB lineage: Bacteria > Bacteroidota > Bacteroidia > Bacteroidales > Porphyromonadaceae > Porphyromonas. The sequence continues at coordinate 5,731 of JBHACZ010000009.1, forward strand.
TGTGTGCAATCTGTGCTTCCCAATCAGGCTCTACGAACTGAAGCGCAGGTGCCTCAAGAAGGCGACGGCGAGCTACCTCACGGAGCTTGTCGAGGTCTACACCATAGGACTCGAGCATGTACTTCTTCATGATCTCAACTTTCTGGTTGATCTTCTTAGTACCAGCTTCGCCAGCTGCATTATAGAGCTGTGTCCACTGTGCATCCGTCCAGCAGATGATAGCAGCCGTTACCTCAGCGACGTCCTCAGAGTCCTGCTTGCGCGAGTAAGCTGTGACGAAGCCTAGAGGAGCATAGACGCTCATGGTGGCGACGTCTGAATTGTACCAGGTGCCAGGGAGGTAATCTCCTGCCGATATTTCGTTGAATGCCACGGGCCACTTCTTGTGCTGGTGCAGGATGTGGGCGAACTCGTGGTGCATCGTGCCGAAGTATGTCCAGTTGAGATCCTCTAGGCGTGAGAGATCAATGTTGTTGATCTGATAGAGTACGACCTTTAGCCCCTGCTCTGCGGTACCGAGCAGACCCTTGGCACTAGAGCCGACGATCTGTATCTGACGTGGAGCATACTGGCGCATGAAGTTCGTTCCTGCTACTTCGTCGTACACGCCGAACCAAGAGTGCTTCACTAGCTTCGCCATGCGCATGCTGTTCTCGATGGTGGCAGGAGAGAGGTTGCGACCTCGTGGTGTCTCATTGTCCGTCATACGGTACATGTAGTCCACGTTGTAGGCATCGAGGAAGTTTGCCTGTAGCCAGTTGTCGAACGGCGTCTTCTCCTTGAGCCCTGGCTTGATGACTGAGATCGATGAGTCGACCTCGTCCTTCTGACAGCTGGTAGCTCCCACGAGGAGCGCTGCTGAGAGGGCGATATATCCGAATATACGTTTCATATTACTTGATCGTGATTGAGCGTGAGACATTATCTAGGGTTGGGTGCGATACCAGCTGTTACATTCGCTTCTGGGATCTGCATCGCCTTACGCAGGTCGTCCTTCTCTAGTGTGAGGTAGGTGCCGTCGGACTGCAGGTGCGAGATCTCGATGCGATAGCGCTTGATATCGTGCCAGCGTACACCTTCCCACACAGTCTCAGCACGGCGAGCGTGGAGGACAGCCTGAGCGAGGTTGTACTGCATACCCTTCTCGAGACCGAAGTGTGGGTCGAGAGGCTTGCAGATGCCTGCGAGCTTTGCCTGGTACTCTCTTACCTTGTCGAGCGTGAGGCTCTCATAGTCATCGGGTACGTTGTAGAACTCAGAGATCTGAGCCGCAGAGGCAGCACTAGCCCCCTTAGACTGGTAGTAGAGTGACAGGTCAGCAGCGGCTTCGTCATAGAGCTTGAGCATCACGTTAGCCTCTGCACGTGTCAGAAGCGCCTTGTCCGTGGTGAAAGGCATAGCTACGACGTAGGGAACACCGATACCAGAGCGCTTGTCCGTTATCTGGAAGCTCTCTTCACACTTGTAAATGAACTTGAGCTCATTGGGAGTGGCGGTATAGTTGCGCGTCAGAGCATTAAAGTCTGCGAGTGCTCCCCCAGGGAAGCGAGCCATGAAGGTCTGTGATGCACAGTTCGTGTTGTGCGCGATACGACGCCCCTTGTAAAGACGACCATAGAGGCTGTTGTTATTCTGGAGCATCAGATTCGCAGGCTCTGCGATCTTTACGAAAGCGAGGGTTACCTCTGAGCCAGTATTGAATGTCGCGTAAGCCTTGAGATTGCGTAGCACAGCAGCTGGATTATCTCCGAGGGCAAGCGTAGCATACTTCTTAGCTTCAGCCCACTTCTCGTAGTAGAGATAGAATTCGGCTGCGAAGGCTGCTGCCGCACGTTCGTTGAAGTGATACTTGTGCGTCCCTGTGCGATAGAGATCGTCCGTGATGTAGGGCAGAGCCGCCTCTAGGTCGGCAGCGATACGCTCATACGTTTCCTTCACCGTGAGGCGAGGGTAGGTGACACCGATCTTCTTCTCTGGCTCAGTGACATATGGCACCCCGAGGTCAGTGGCACTCGTTACGCTGTTGTACGCCTGAGCGAAGTAGTTCACGAGGTTGAAGTGACACCATGCACGGATGATCTGAGCTTCTGCACGTAGCGCACGATTGGTTGCGTTGTCGGGTAGGCTGTTTAGGATTTCGAGAGCCTGGTTAGCTGTCCCGATGCCATCGGTGTAGTTCTTGTCCCACATCCACTTGGACGAGTCGAACGTCACACCGGAGAGGTCTTGCCATGTATAGCTCTCGGCTACTCCGATGTCGGCAGTTCCCATCTTGATGCCATTGTCCTGGACGTTGTCCGTGCGGTACTCGAGCATTGCCATGGGGTTAATGTTGGGGTATGCAGATACGAGTAGACCGCGTACCTCCTCGTTATCATTGACCTCCATGCGGTTGTCAGGCATCGTGTCGAGGAAGTCGTTGCAGCTCGAGAGGGCGATAGTCGCCGTGAGCGTGCAGACGATTATATTCTTTAGTTTCATTGTAATCTATTGTCTGAGGGTGAGACGACTTAGAATCCTACGCGCAGTGTAGCAGTGAACTGCTTGGGCACAGGCGCAGACACACCACCCGAGCGGAAGAACTCAGGATCCTGCCCGTTGAGCTTAGGATCAGCATAGAGGAGTGCGAGGTTCGTAGCCTGTAGCTCAGGGCTGACGCATTAAAAAGTTGCTAGCTTTGTAGTCGTAAAGCAAAAGCTAAGTATAAACCCATAACTATAACAAGCATATGTACGCCCAACTACTGAATAGCCTTCGCCTAGTCTCGGATCCACGCAGAGACAGAAG
>JBHACZ010000010.1:0-8665 GCA_041854825.1 Porphyromonas sp.
CCACCATCTCGCGCCTCTCGAGGATAGACACGAGTGGCCTTTGGCGGTATGAGCAGGAGCAGTGCCATACGATGCTGGGTTACCTGCTCCTGACTCGTCAGAGCGACGCCCGTAGCCGTCGGACCGCACGCGAGCGCTTAGCACTGGCTGCCCGTGGCTCGTCAGAGTGGAGCGATCGCGCAGCCCTATATCTGGCGACGCTGGAGTGGGCAGACGGCCGTCCAGCCCTTGCCCAGGAGTTGCTACAGACACGCCGCTGGCAGTCTACGAGCCTCATAGAGGCCGAGTACCTTAGCGCCCTGCTGAGCTATGCAGTCGATAGACCCAGCACAGCTCTGGCGCACGCCCAGCAGTCTATTGCCCGCTATCCGCTACTGGCTGAGCGTCCCCGCCTCATCGGTGCAGAGGGACAAGCCCTCTACGCCCTAGGTGAGTACGACCAAGCCATCCGCACCCTCCTACCCGTTGGGCAGGCAGAGGTGCTCTTGCCTGCCGAGAGCTATGCGCTGGGAGCATCACTCTACCAGCGTGGCAGATACAGCGAGGCGCGTGTGCCCCTGCAGGACGCCACGCGTGCTAGCGGTGAGATAGCTCCACTGGCACAGCTGGCTCTGGGCTACCTATTCAGGGGCGAGGGGCAGCTGGACAGGGCGCAGATGGCTTTCGCCTCGGTGCTGACGCACGAGGACGCTACGCCTAGTCTGCGTGAGCAGGCACTCTATGAGCAGATCGAGTTGGGCTTCTCCGCTTCAGGCGATGCCTTCGGTCAGCAGATACGCAATGCGGAGACGTTCCTCCAGGACTATCCTAATAGCCCTCACAGAGCGCGCGTCATCGACCTACTGCGTAGCCACCTCTCGACGAGCACGGACTATGCAGGCAGTATCGCCCTCATCGACAGGATGCAGGGCTCAGGTGAGTCCCTACGGGGCATTCGCCAGGAGGTACTCGTGCGCTGGGCGTCGGCTCTGCCCACAGGCGATAGTGCCTATCTACCTCGTCTGACGGAGGCTATCGGTCTCGTGCCAGAGAGCGAAGCGCAGACGATCGCTCTGGTGATGCGCTCTGCTGAGTACCTCCGCACAGGTCGCTACGCTGAGGCTGGCGCAGACGCTGAGCTGGCGCTCTCTCGCCCCTACGGCGCCCAGTATGAGGAGGGTATAGCCCGCTACCTGCTGGGGTACGCCCGCTACAATCTCCATCGCTACTCCGAGGCTACCGCTCCGCTGACGACCTTCGCCCGTGGAGGTGCTGCGCCTCAGCTCCGTGCCGACGCACTCGTACGCCTGGCAGACATCCGCCTGCGTGCCGACAGCAAGTCCGCCGACGCCATCGCTCTCTACCGTGAGGCTACGAAGCTCAGCCCTACGGGTAGCGACGAGGCGCTCTACCGTATCTCCTCGATATATGGCCAGCGGGGAGCCTTCGCCGAGCAGATCACTGCTATTGGCGACCTGGAGCGTGAGCACCCACACTCGACCTTCCTACCACAGGCACTCTATGATCGTGGACGTGCCGAGCTACTGGGTGAGCGTCAGCCCGACCGCGCCATTGCGACGCTGGCACTCGTCGAGGAACGCTATCCTGCCAGTGCCCTCGCCCCACGTGCTGCCCTAGAGACTGCCCTCATCGAGAGCAATCGCGACCGCACGACAGAGGCTATCGCCGCCTATCGCCGTGTGATCTTACGCTATCCCGATAGCCGAGAAGCTACGACCGCCCTAGAGGACCTGCGCAGTCTATACGCTGAGCGCAATGAGCTGGACGTCTACGCAGAGTATGTCTCTACACTCAGTGGAAAGCTCCGCCCCCAGACCGATGACGAGGCACATCTAGCCTATATCTCACTCGAGAGCCGTGCCCGCCGTGGTGTGGACGTCGCACAGGAGCTGGAGGCTTTCGTCGCTCGCTATCCACGTGCTCGCGACCTGGCAGAGGCGCAGACCCTGCTCGTGCGTGAGCACGTAGCGCGCGGACGCCGTCCTAGAGCTATCGAGCTCCTAAGCCAGATGGCGGACGTCGCGCCCAATGCCGGCAAGGAGCTACCCCTACGCCTTCAGCTCGGTGATCTGCTTACAGACGAAGATCGCCTCAGCGAAGCGGCCAAGGCGTACGAACGTGCTCTAGTGCTCTCTGTAGGTACACCCGCGCAGAGCAAGCGCGCGGGGCTGGCACTTAGTCGCACAGCGATGAAGCTCAAAGACTACGCCACGATCCGCAAGACCGCCACACCGCTCCTCCAGCGCACAGACCTCACTGCAGGTGAGCGTGGGGAGCTCCTACTCCTACGAGGGCAGGCAGAGCAGCACACCCGAGACACCGAGGCGGCTCTACAGACCTACGCCCAGCTCTCTGACGAGAGCGCGACAGCCTATGGTGCGGAGGCGACTGTGCACCGAGGCACTCTCCTGCTCTCTCTCGGGCGAACCGATGAGGCTCAGCGTGTGATGACTGCCTTCGTAGGCTCTGGCACACCTCAGCAGTACTGGCTGGCGCGCGCCTTCGTCGTGCTGGCTGATACCTACGAGCGCCAGGGCGAATGGTACCTTGCCGAGCAGTACATACGTAGCCTGCAGGAAGGCTATACGGGCTCGGAAGCCGACATCCAGGAAATGATTCAGACAAGACTAACTAGATACGAAGCCCAAACCCGATGAAGACCAATCTATTCTTAGGGGCTACCCTTATATCTGCCCTTGCCTTCGGCACCAGCCTGCAGGCACAGCAGGCGGACACACTACGCCGTTCGCTCGTCGTGCTGACGAGTGAGGAGACGGTGCTCGGTGAGCGCGCGCCTCAACCTATGAGTCTCCTACCGCCTGCCGTCTATCGCGCCAAGCCGACGAGTAGCACTCCTCCTCCGCTGGCAGGTCGTAGCGACCTGATCCAGCTGTACCCCACAGGTTCGGCTCCTGAGCTCCTTGACCTCGGCATCCGTAGCCGTCAGATGGGGTATGTCGACGCGAGTCTGGGGCTTCGCTACAACGGGCACCTGAGTGCAGGGTTTCGCCCTGTCAATACGGCTAAGGATCGGCTAGACCTTGGTCTCTCGGGACGCTTTACTCGGTACACCTTCACACAGGAGGGGGTAGACAATACGATCCGCGAGCACCAGCTCGGAGCCTCCGTAGGTTATACCCACGAGGCGGCACGCTCACGCTGGGGACTCGGAGCTAGCTATGATCATACGGCTACGGGGTTCTATGGCATAGCTGTCTATTCGCCAGAGGTGGTCTCTGCGCGATCAGAGCGCGAGGTCTCCTCCGACCGCCTCGACCTGCACGATGTCTATCTCTCGGGGCTGTGGGAGACCAAACTTAGCGGGAACTCGCCGTGGCGTGGCTCTGTGAAGCCATCTTTGCGTGTGGTGCAGGGACGATTTGCCCCAGTGGACACGAAGCTGATCCGACGTGAGCTTATCCCCAGCATAGAGGCTTCCCTCGGATGGGCACGGACAGAGCAACTGGGGCTGGGACTTGATGCTTCGCTGGCCCTGTATCGCATAACGCTGGACGGAGAGCCTCTGAGCCGTCTGCCCTATGGCACTGCACCCGAGCAAGAGCAGCATCGTAGTGTCATCCGCTTAGCCCCCCATCTAGAGGGACTGCTCGCTGGCGAGTCGCTGGTGTGGGGCTATCGTGCGGGCTTCGGCTTCCACGCCTATCGCCAGGCCTCCACGTCGGGCGTCCTACTGACCCCTGATGTCAGCACTTATCTGAGCTGGCGGGAGCAGTGGCGTGCGGATCTGAGCCTCTCGGGAGGTATTAATGCTAATGACCTGCACTCGCTGTCGCGTAATATGCCCTACCTGCTCATCGATCAGCCTACGCAGATGACGCGCACTCCCCTTAGAGCCGATTTCAAGCTTTCTGGGCGCATCCTCTCTCAGCTGACAGTGGAGCTCTCGGCGCGCTACGAGCGAATGATCAATGCAGTGAACTATCGCCCGATAGGTTATAAGGGATATATACCTACAGACTGGATACCTATCCCCTCGGGAGATCTCCTTCGTTTCCCAGGCTATGCATCTATCGGCTTCGCTCCAGATCATGTCGATGCCAATGTGTTTTCATTCGGGGGCAATCTCTCATACCGCCATGCTGGGCTCTGGGGCGCGAAGGTCAGCCTACGGCATACGGTACTCCCAGACAACCTCTGGGGACGTCCTACGACGGAGCTAAGCCTTGACTGGCAGTTGCGCCCAGATGCTGACTGGACCGTATCGATAGGCTATGACCTGATGGCGGGTATTCGCTACACTCCCTGGGCACATCGCCTGGAGGTGTCGCGAAGCTATGCAGGGGAACTGGTGGAGCTCAAGGCACTGCAGACGCTTCGTCTGGCGGGAGCCTACAGCATTACCAAGGCGCTCTCGCTCCGTGCTGATGGACAGCTATCGCTCTATAGTGAGTCCCAGCGCTACCTTGGATACCAGCCACAGCGCATTACCCTAAACGTAGGCGTCGGTTACACTTTCTAGTGGGGTGATCAGTTGACTACCGAGAGTACAGATATGCAGTATCGAACTTATCTATTAGCTTGGGCTCTGCTTCTGCTCCTGGTAGGCTCTATTGACTCGCTCGGTGCGCAGATATTGCCACCTGTGGGAGCAGTGCCTGAGGAGATGCCCGTCATCGTGCTTCGGGAGGCAGGTCATCACGAGCTCGTCGTCCCCTCTAGTGGTGTAGTGCTCTGTCAGGGGGACACGATCGTCGAGGGCAGGAGCGAAGGGCTTGCTACTACGTACGGCAGAGCGGTCTCTGGGGAGTGATTAGCCCTCAGGGCAGATGGGAAGCTCCGTGTGTGAGCGAGCGAATGCCATACCTCGTGCGCCTGCTAGATCCAGCGAAGTACTACTGGCTCGTCGTGCGCTCAGGTAAGTATGGTGCCTACAGACCAGTCCTATCGCTCTCTGGACCTGTCTGCCGAGAGATAGTGCCAGCGGAGATGACGCGCATTACTCACTGGGATCTGCCGTACAGGCAGGGATTTTTCCTCAGTGCAGAGCGTGATGGCCTCCTCGGGCTCTATGATGATGAGGGGCGCGCAGTCCTCCCGCACGCATACAGGAGGATCGAGCTACTCGATCTTCAGGAGATGTTCGTCGGTGAGAGAGATGCCTAGTCTATAGGATAGACGACCTCAAGGGTTCTCTAGAGGCCAGGGAGGCTCAGGTCTACCTACAGATAGAGGATGGGAGGGAGGATCTGCCTCTGCTCAAGCTCAGATTAGATCATAGGCTAGAGGTGAGTGGTCGCTACCGAAGGACGGAGTATCGCTATGATCTAGAGGGCGTCGATAGTTGTAAGCTACACCGCTATGATGGATCATTTTCAGTTTATCGCCTAGGGCAGGGGAGTATCCTAAGGGTTAGAAACGGTGAACTTGAATATGTTAATACGAATTCGGTCTAAGGCTCATCGACTTTGTGCAGCTAACAGGATAATCGCATCCAACATAATTTTCAGATAGAGGAGAATCCTCTCGGAAATGATGGAACTTTTTCGTCAAAAACATCGATGTTTTTGACGAAAAAGTTCCATGTTTTTAGGGAAAAAGTTCTATCATTTGGCGATAAAAGTTCTATCTTCTCTAAAGACATATTCTCCATGTTGTGATCTAACTCCTCTCATCCTAAATATTGCTACAGGGGATGAGGCGATGTTCTTTCCTTAACTGCAGAGCCTCCTGGTTATTTAAAGAACATCGGATTGGAAGGTTCAAGAGGTATGATGATAGATATGGATGTCGTGATACAAGCTCTTTTTTCCTACCTCAGCTGAAGAGATGGGATATGCCGGAGGAAAAAGTGCAGGGGGATGCTTGGGATTAGGCAGTTATTAGTACCTTTGCGTCATTAAGGAATAAAAGTAGGATTACATCATTGACTGTATATCACTAAATTAAAAGAATATGGCAAATCAGAAAGAACGATTACTGTCGGAATTCGCTCCCGTGTCTACACAGGAGTGGATGGACAAGATCGTAACCGACCTGAAAGGCGCTGACTTCGCTAAGAAGTTGGTGTGGCGGACGAATGAGGGCTTCAATGTGAACCCATTCTACCGCAAGGAAGACATCGAGGGCTACACAACGCCTCACGTATTGCCTGGGGAGTATCCATTCGTCCGTTCGACACGCATGGACAACGAGTGGCTCATTCGTCAAGACATTAACGTGATCGATCTCGCAGCTGCCAACGCTAAAGCGCTGGACATCCTAGGCAAGGGGATTAATTCGCTCGGCTTTAAGCTCAAGAAGGATCAGATCAACGTTGAGAGCCTCACGACTCTACTCAAGGGAATCTATCCCGAAGCAGTGGAGCTCAACTTCACTTGCTGTGTGTCGGTAGCGACCAAGCTCGCCGAAGTGCTCGTTCAGTACTACACTCAGATCGGAGCAAATGTAGCAGAGTGTAAGGGATCGATCGGCTTCGATCCGTTCAAGAAGCAACTCGTGCGCGGTATCTCTAATCCCAAGTGGATCGAGGCGTGCAAGGCTCTGCTTGTAGCTATTAAGCCACTGCCACAGTATCGCGTGCTGTCAGTCAATGCGCTCAACTTCGCCAATGCGGGTGCCTATATCTATCAGGAGCTAGGCTATGCAATGGCTTGGGGTGCAGAGCTTCTTGACAAGCTCGTGGCTGAGGGCTTCTCAGTCGCTGAGGTAACGTCTCGCATCAAGTTCACCTTCGGCGTAGGGTCGAACTACTTCATGGAGCTTGCTAAGTTCCGTGCTGCTCGCTGGCTGTGGGCAGAGATCGTGGGTGCACACGGCGAAGAGTTCCGTGGAGATGTCGCCAAGATCCATCAGCATGCTGTAACGTCTACGTGGAATAAGACCATCTTCGACGCACACGTCAATCTGCTCCGCACTCAGACTGAGGCAATGTCTGCGTCACTGGGTGGTGTAGACTCACTGACGGTACTTCCTTTCGATGTTACGTATCAGGAGTCAGACGATTTCTCAGAACGTATCGCACGCAATCAGCAGCTCCTGCTTAAGGAAGAGAGCCACTTTGATAAGGTGATCGACCCTGCTGCAGGTTCATATTATATTGAGTATCTCACGAACTCTATCGCAGAAGAAGCGTGGAAGCTCTTCCTCGCAGTAGAGGAAGAGGGCGGTTTCGCTGCTGCAGTCGAAGCAGGATCAGTGCAGAAGGCTGTCAATGCAAGTAATGATAAGCGTCATGCTGCTGTAGCTGCACGTCGTGAGATCTTCCTTGGTACGAACCAGTTCCCCAACTTCACGGAGGTGGCAGCTGCCAAGATCCAGCTCGAAGCCGAAGCAAAGCACAGCTGTGGCTGTGGTGAGGCAACGATCGAGACGCTTAACTTCTCTCGTGGAGCTAGCGACTTCGAAGATCTTCGTCTCGCTACTGAGCGCAGTGGCAAGGAAGTGAAGGTATTTATGCTGACGATCGGTAACCTCGCTATGCGCCTGGCTCGCTCGCAGTTCTCTTCTAACTTCTTCGCTTGCGCAGGCTACAAGGTGATTGACAACCTTGGCTTCAAGACGGTACAGGAAGGTGTAGACGCAGGTCTAGCTGCTGGTGCAGATATCATCGTCCTTTGCTCTAGCGACGACGAGTATGCAGAGTTCGCTCCCGAAGCCTTCAAGTATCTCGCAGGTCGTGCACAGTTCGTAGTAGCTGGTGCTCCCGCTTGCACGGACGACCTCAAGGCTGTAGGCATCGAGCACTTCATCAACGTGAAGAGTAACGTGCTGGAGACCCTCCGTGGCTTCAACCAAGTACTGGGTATCAACTAAACAAGCAGCAACGATGAAACCACAATATAAGAATATCAATATCAAATCGGCTGCCAAGGCTGATGCAGCCGCTTGGGCAAGCCAGCAGGACAATACTTCTCTGTGGCGTACGCCTGAGCAGATCCTCGTGAAGCCTGTATATACCGCCAATGACCTAGAAGGTATGGAGCATCTGGAGTATGCTTCGGGTCTGCCCCCCTTCCTCCGTGGGCCATATAGTGGTATGTACGCGATGCGTCCCTGGACGATCCGTCAGTACGCAGGCTTCTCTACGGCTGAGGAATCAAATGCATTCTATCGCCGTAACCTCGCTTCAGGTCAGAAGGGTCTCTCTGTAGCTTTCGACCTCGCGACACACCGTGGCTATGACGCGGATCACGATCGTGTAGTCGGTGACGTAGGTAAAGCAGGGGTATCTATCTGCTCGCTCGAGGATATGAAGGTGCTCTTCGATGGTATCCCCCTCAACAAGATGTCTGTCTCTATGACGATGAATGGTGCAGTACTGCCCGTAATGGCATTCTACATCAATGCAGGTCTAGAGCAGGGTGCACAGCTTGAGGAGATGGCTGGTACGATCCAGAACGATATCCTTAAGGAGTTCATGGTGCGTAATACCTATATCTACCCACCCGAATTCTCTATGCGTATTATCGCCGACATCTTCGAGTACACGTCTCAGAACATGCCTAAGTTCAACTCGATCTCGATCTCTGGCTACCACATGCAGGAAGCTGGTGCTACGGCAGACATCGAGATGGCATACACGCTGGCTGACGGTCTCGAGTACATCAAGGCTGGTATCGCTGCTGGTATCCCCATCGACAAGTTCGCGCCACGTCTGTCCTTCTTCTGGGCAATCGGCATGAACCACTTCATGGAAATCGCCAAG
>JBHACZ010000011.1:0-21985 GCA_041854825.1 Porphyromonas sp.
TCTGTCTCTGCGTGGATCCGAGACTAGGCGAAGGCTATTCAGTAGTTGGGCGTACATATGCTTGTTATAGTTATGGGTTTATACTTAGCTTTTGCTTTACGACTACAAAGCTAGCAACTTTTTAATGCGTCAGCCCTGGGCAATCTATACACACCCTTACCCGCACTTTCATCACCACATCGAGCAAGAGCAAAAAAAATTAGCCGTGTGACAGAGATGGATACAGAGCCAATTACCATTAAGTGTCACTGCGCCCGATGAGCCTGTACTACCTTTGCAGTGTCAAGGAAGAGACAGCGACCCGACACACGGCGCCACGGGTAGACGACCTCGACCGAGACACTATCTAATCGTAATACTCACCAATTAAAACACAAGAAGAATCATGAAATTCACTGTCAAGCAATTCAAGGCAACTATCGGCAAAGCCAAGGGTCAGCAGGTCTATCAAGCAAAGGCTAAGAACATTCGCACCATCTCCCTCGAGGAGGTCGTCGCCGACATCTCCGAGATGTCTTCGCTCACCACTGGAGACGTGCGCAATGCCCTCGACCGCATCGCCTACTACCTCCGCCGTGAACTCACGGCAGGCAACACCGTTCAGCTCGGTACCATCGGCACCTTCCGCATGAGCATCGCAGGGCGCTACGTTCAGGATGCCAAGCAAGCGAACGCCACCAGCCTACGCAGACCCCGCATCCGCCTCATCCCTGGACGTAGCCTCCGCGAAGCCGTCGAAGCCGTACGCACCGAGGTAGACAACCCCTTCATCTCACGCACTGCCGAGCAGTCTGGAACTGGCGCACCCGCTAACCCCTCAGGCGGCAGCAATCAGCCAGGCGGTAAGCCAACCGGCGAAGAGGAAGACGGCTTCTAACCCGCCCCGCCTCCAGCTCCTCAGCACACGAGCGCAGAGGGGGAGATCTAGAGACTACGAGACACACAGACGCAGAGACCCGAAGGGACTAATCCCCTCGGGTCTCTGTATGTGTTATCTATATCTGTACGCCTCTCCGCCTAGACCGCTAGAGGAAGGGTAATGCGAAAGGTCGTCCCTACCCCCTCCTGACTAGAGCGAACGAAGATGCGCCCACCATGGTAGTCCTCGATGATGCGCCTAGCGAGCGAAAGCCCTAGACCCCACCCACGCTGACGCGTCGTATAGCCTGGGCGGAAGATACCCTCCCAGCGGGTGCGGGGGATGCCTCGCCCCGTGTCGGTCAGATCGATCACAGCATGCCGTCCCTGTGCACTGTACACGATAGAGATACGCCCCTTCGCCTGCATGGCATCGACGGCATTCTTGATAAGGTTCTCGAAGACCCACGCCACCAGCGGTTCGCACAGCGACGCCTTGACCTGTACGCTCTCCTCGGTCTCTAGAGACAGCTCTACCCCTGCCGAGATACGGGGTTGCATGTAGAGCATAGAGCGTCGGATCAGTTCGCCCACGTCCGTAGGGACGAGGCGAGGCGCAGAGCCTACCTTCTGGAAACGATCTGCGATGGTCTCTAGACGCTCGATGTCCTTACCCATCTCGTGGACGATCATCGGATCAGTCCCCGAGAGCTGGAGAAGCTCACGCCACGCCAGCAGGGACGAGATAGGCGTGCCGAGCTGGTGAGCAGTCTCACGCGAGAGACCCTCCCAGATATGATTCTGATCGGCACGCTTGAGGCTAATGATCGCCAGCACGGCGATCCCGAGCAAGGCAAGGAAGACCACCAGCTGGATATAAGGGAAGATCAAGAGCTGGCGGAGCATCTTACTATCCGAGTAGTAGAGATACTCGCGCGGATAGCTGTCGATGACGATGGGCGGGTAGCCCGAGCGGAACTCCTGTAGGCGTTGGTACAGGTATTTCTCGGGGTTTCGCCTCGGGAGATCGATATTATTATAGCTTAGGATCTCGCCCGACTCGCTCGTGAGGATGACAGGGATGCTGGTATTGGACTCCAGTATCCTCATCGGGAAGAGAAGCGCCGTCTCATGGTCGCCCGAGGCAAGTGCCTGCGTGGCATGCGCCCACAGCTCCATCTTGGCACGCTCCTCCTGCGCCATCTTGCTCACGAGACGATCCGAGAGGATCAGCGAGACGATGGCGAAGAGGATAGCCCCGACGACGAGCGCTATGCGCACGGCGCTGTGCTTATTGATCCACGAAGCCCAGCCGAGCAGTAGACGCAGGAAGGACTGTATTCGCTGATTCATCATGAGGAGAGGGCGATCGGGTGAGACGGGACGGGCGGTAGGCTACTTGCCCATCTGCTGCTTGGTCGAGAGCATACCGCAGGCAGCGCTGATGTCTTCGCCTCGGCTGGTGCGGATGGTCGTCGTATAGCCACGGCTCTCTAGACGCTCCTTGAAACGATTCATCTGCTCACGCGTCGTGGGGCGGAGAGGCACGTTGGGGATCTGGTGGAAGGGGATGAGGTTGATCCTGCACTGGATACCGCGCAAGATGCGGGCTAGCTCGTCAGCATGCTCCATACTGTCATTGACTCCGTCGAAGACGATGTACTCGAACGACACTCGCCTCTGACCCGACCAGTCATACTCACGGATCATATCCAGCGTATCGAGGAGCGACAGCCCGCTCTCGGCTGGCATGATCTCTAGACGCCCCTCGTGGAAGGGGTTGTGCAGGCTGACGGCAAGGTGGCACGTCGTCTCGCTGAGGAAGCGAGGCAGACCACGGCGCACGCCCACGGTAGAGAGGGTCACGCGCTTAGGGCTCCAGGCGAAGCCCCAGCTGCTGGTCATGATGTCGATGGTGCGCATGACTTGATCGACGTTGTCGAGTGGCTCACCCATGCCCATGAAGACGATGTTCGTGATCTGGCTTGCCTCCTCGACGGAGAGTACCTGGTTGATGATCTCGCCCGAGGAGAGGTGAGCGCTGAAGCCCTGCTTGCCCGTCATGCAGAAGAGGCAGTTCATCTTGCACCCGACCTGCGAAGAGATACAGAGCGTATGACGATCTTCGTCGGGGATGTACACCGCCTCGATGAAGCCTCCCGAGGCGACAGAGAAGAGGTACTTGCGCGTGCCGTCTACAGAGAGCTGGCTCGTCATGGGAGCCGTGCGCCCTACCTCATGGGTGGAGGCGAGTAGCTCACGGTTTGCCTTGGAGAGGTTGGTCATCTCGTCGATAGAGGTGACACGCTTGACGTAGAGCCACTCGGCGAGCTGCTTGCCCGTGAAGCGGGGCATGCCGAGCGCGAGGGCTAGGTCTGTAAGCTCCGAGAGATTGAGCCCGAGGAGCTTCTTTTGGGGTTCTATGGGGTTCGTTTCCATTGTGATATAATCGAATAAGCGACAAGGTCGCCTGCTTACATAACGTAAGGCAGGCGACCTTGGTTTAGCGTTGAGGCGCTGGGCTAGTAGAATTTGCCACGGTTGTCCTCCACCTTGAGCCCCTCGATGATCGAAGAGAAGGCACGAGAGAAGAGCTGATAACCTACGTTGCGCTCCGTCTGACGGCTCTGGCTAGATACAGCCGCAGCATCGTTGGCCTCGGTAGAGAGAGGCTGGAGTACCATGACCTCGTGACCAGCTACGAAAGGCTTAGAGAGCTGACCGATAGCGGTCGTCATCGCCTTACCATTGAAGGCTGGAGCCTCATTGCCACGCACGAGATAGTTCACGCCCACGAGGGTGTCGATAGCCACACCTAGGTCAGCTGCATAAGCCTCGAGCGAAGCAAGACCCTTGCCTGCGAGCGTGGTGGCGAGTGCCTCAGCACGCTTGTCGCTCTCGACAGCAGCCTTGATGCCGTCCTGCACCATCGCTAGAGGAGCAGTGCCTGCAGGGATGTGCTTGGCTACAGTCGCGATAGCGAGGTAGTCAGCACCGATGCGGTGTACCTTGTCGGTCGTCTCGCCTTCCTTGGCGTTGAGTGCCCACTGGATGAGCGCACGTGAGCTAGCGATGCGTCCGAGCTGAGCCGAACCAGCACCTACATATTCGCTGCGTGAGATAGAGAAGCCTTCCTTCTCCGCCTTGGCAGCCATGTCGTCGAATGAGCCACCCTCGTTGAGGATGCGATTCATTGCCTCGAGCTGCTTGTCATAAGTCTTGGCAGAGAATGGAGCGTGTACCTGCACGAGTGCCACGTTGTACTTCTCTACTGCGGGAGCTGCATTCTCAGCACGCACGAGGATGCGTGAGTTGGGCTGACCGAAAGTAAGCACTGTGCCGACAGGCTCCTTGAAAAGCTTGTCAAACTCCATGCCCGACTGCTGAGCCAGCTGAGTCGCCATGAACTCTGTTACCTTAGACTCCGTAGCACCGTATTCGTTGGGGAGCTCAAGCAGACCGCCATTCTGCGCTGCCTGTGGATCGAGGCTGTGCTTACTCGCCAGCTCTGCGAAGCTCTTGCCTGCACGAAGCTCTGCCTGGAGGCTGTCCACGCGCTGGCTCATGGCGCTATCGAGTACCATGTAGCGGATGTTGAGAGACTCAGCACCCGTCTTCTTGCCTACGAGCTTGATGAGGGTGTGGTTGTCATCTACGAGACCCGTCGTATGCACAGCACCCGTCTGAGCTTCCTTGATGAAAGACACAGCAGAGGCACCGAGACCGAGACGGTCAAGCTCTGAGGCAGTGAGGTAAGCCGAGTTCGTATTGCCACCAGCAGCACGCACCACACGAGAGACATCCTCGGCAGTCGTAGCCTGTGCTAGCTCACCGAGTACGCGAGAAGCTTCCTGCTCAGCCGCCTGATAGTCTTCGCTAGAGGGCGTCACGTGAGCGCTGATATAGCTAAGCTCCGTCATAGCGCTAGGCATGCGGTAGCGAGCAATATGCTTGTCGTAGTAAGCCTTGATTTCTTCCTGGGTAGCTGCCTGCGAAGCATCCGACACCATGGGAGCCGTCGTGCGGACGAGTGCCACAGTGCGCGAGCCACCAGCCGTAGCCAGTGCCTCATCGAGCTTCGTCACCTTATAGGTACGTCCGAGGAGCGAAGCGAGCTTCTCCTGCTTGCGCTCACGAGCGATGCTCTTGCTGATCTCAAGCCACTGAGACTGCATCATACGCATGTGCTGCTGATTCTCAGCGGGCAGGGCGTTGATGCTGCGGTCGCTCATCTGATTGATGAACTCATTGACAGCCTCAGCATTGTTGATATCAATGCCTAGGCTAGAGAAGAACTGCATCGCCGTGCGGCTAGGCTGTATGCCCTTGCCTCCATGCAGGAGAGCGTACACCTCTTCGGGTGTTACCTTGAGACCGATCTGGTTAGAGATCTCCTCGAGCGCATGGTCTGTGATGTACTGCTGAGCGAGCTGGTTATTGAGCATCATGCGCTGCTCGTCCGTAAGCTGTCCACCCTGAGACTGCTGGATGTCCTGCATCTGCTGGATACGCTTGTCGTAGTCGAAGTAAGAGATGTCTTCGCCATTGATGGACAGGATGGTTCTCTCACTCTCCCCGAGGAAGGTGCTACCCGACTGCAATGCATCGCCTATCACGAAGGCGAAGAGACCGAGGCCGACCACGCCGACGACGAGGCCAGCGTTGTTTCGTATCTTCTCTAATACTGCCATTGTCTGTAATTTATCTTGTAGATTATTATTTACTTCCGCTAATAGCCAGCGCCTCACAGGGGACGATACCCAAGTGATGCACCTAGCTTCAAGTCGCAAAGATACAAACTGTCTGTGATATAGGAAAGTCGCATAGCTAGAAGATTTTCACCTCCCGTCCCAGAGCTCCGAGCAAAGGGAGAAAAGAACCCGCCCCAGAGGAACGAAAGTGTACGCCCATCCATCCTTGGTCGATGGGTGGGCGTGCACCGTATTACACTCCGAGAGCTACAGCCCCGCGATAGCTAGCTCGCGATGCAGGGCATCGAAGCGGGCAAGAGATGCCTCGCCGTGACGCAGGAGTGAAGTGCGGACCTTGTCGAGAGACTTGCGCTTGCCGAGGCGCGTCTTGGAGAAGAATTTATCTGCGTAACACACGATACGCTCCTCCACACTCATCGGCACATATATCCCTTCGGGCAGATCAATGCCCCTCTCACGTATCTCCTCCATCGTCAGCCCTGCACCCGTGTGACGCTCTGCCACGTGGGCATGACGAGGCAACCCCAGAGAGCGAAGTAACTCCGCACCGAGATAGCCGTGACGAATATACGGCTCCGCGCCATGACAGTCAATGCCTGGGGCATCCGTCAGATAGATCCCGATGTCATGAAGCATCGCTGCCTGCTCGACGAAGAGACGGTCTGCCCCTAGCTCGGGGTGTGCATCGACGATCTCTAGGGCAAGACGTGCCACATCCTCACTGTGCGCTATGAGGATGTGCCTCGCCTCACGTCCCTCAGAATAATACTGCCCGAGGATCGCGATGGGATCAATAGCGTCTAGAGCCGTTACCATCCGAAGCCTTCGCTAGCATCCCAGTGACCGCTCGCCTTGAGCGTCTGCTCGATCACATCACGCACGACACCATACCCACCATTAGCTAGAGATATATAGCGGGCGACCTCCTTGACTTCGCTGACGGCATCGGCAGGACAGCAGGGCAACCCCACCTGGCGCATCACCCCAATGTCTGGGATGTCATCCCCGATATAGACCATTTGGCTCGCAGGGATACCCGTCTCGGCAGAGAGCTCGGAGAGCTTGGCGACCTTGTCCTTGATACGCATATATATATACTGCACCCCGAGCTGCTCGAAGCGTTGGCGCATCGGCACACTCTCCCCACCTGAGATGATGGCGATCGTGTAGCCACGCTTGACGGCGTACTGCATAGCATAGCCATCCTTGACATTGACTGTGCGCATCGGCATGCCCGAGGCATCGACAGGGCTCACGGTGGCACTCACCACGCCATCCATGTCGAGGACGAAGGCGCGTATATCTCTTAGGTCGTGCGGAATACTACTCATAGTCTGTGTACTGTGCTTGTGTAGGGGGGTCTAATACTAATTGTTGATAATGCTCTGACTAAGCCGCTGATACAGCTCTTGCAGAGCGGGTGCGTCCTGCAGGAGTGCTAGGTGCCGTGCCATCGTCGCCTCATCTCTGCGGACGGCAGGACCTGTCTGCGCCACACGGGCAGGCAAATGCTCCAGCTTGCGCATCGTCTCACGAATGAGGGGCATCAGCACCTTAGGCTCAAAGCCCTGCCCAGAGAGATACTCTTCACCCAGGGCGATGAGGTGATTGGTAAAATTGCATGCGAGGACAGCTCCTAGATGAAGCTTCCCGCGGTCTGCAGATGAAGCCTCAGAGATGCGGGGGCTCAGTGCATTTGCGAGCGCTCGGCACTCTTCTAGGCTCTCGGCATCGCTCCCCTCGATAAATAGAGGGACTTCTGCCCAGATCAGCTCTGCCCCACGGCTAAAGGTCTGCAAGGGATAGAGCACGGCACTACGGCCGTGTACCCTCTGCATCGCCTCGAGCGCAACGCTCCCCGCCGTATGAATCCAGACACCTGCCGTCTGGGGCATAGCCTCCCACACCGCAGGAAGTGCTCCATCACTCAAGGCATAGAGGTATATATCGGCATCAGGCATGACCTCCGAGAGGCTGTCCGTAGCCTCCGCGCCTGGGAGCAAGCTTACCACCTCGTCAGCGCGCATGCGCTGACGACTATAGACCTGCACCACACGATAGGCTGTGCTCTCGCGTAGCCCGAGGGCAAGGTGATAGGCGACATTGCCTGCGCCGAGGAGGACGATTCGCTTCACAAAGCTGGGGGTCTTGGGGATTGACAGGCGAAGATTATTCTGCTTCGGCTTCCTCGGGGAGGGCGTACCGCCCGAGATGAATCTGCTCCCAACGGAGGCTCTCAATAGGACGCTCGGGGGCTTTGTCCACAGGATAGCCAATGCCTAGGATGCACAGCACCTCCAGCTGATAGGGGATCTCAAGTGCCTGACGTACATACTCGGCACTATCCTGTCCGCTGGGGGTATTCCGTCCCTCGACCTGTGCCCAGCACGATCCCAATCCCAATGCCTGCGCCTGCAGCTGCATATAGCCCGCGGCAAGCGAAGCGTCAGCCATCCAAGCATCGCACTCCATCGGACTGCCAAGGACGACGACACCGAGTGGCACATCACGTAGGAAGGCTGATCCACTCTCGCGCATATAGCTTAGGCGCACGAGCATCTCGCGATCATCGACGAGGATGAACTGCGTGGTGTGTTTACCCTTGGATGAGGGCGCACGCAGACCAGCCTCCATGATGATCTGCACCTGCTCTGGCTCTAGGCTTCGCTCGCGGTCGTACGTCCGAATGCTACGACGCTGACGTATAGCGTTCAAGATCTTGATATCACTCATATTCTTATTCTGTCCGTTGTGCCGATAAAAGTACGGAAATAGCCGCACCTGCCCAAAATCTTCCATCCCAAGCGCAAGAGCCACACTCCAAGCAATGCCTTCCCCAAAGCGAAGAGGTCACGACGCAGGAATATACATCTGCGTCGTGACCTCCGTCACATACTCCTAGTTACAGAGCCTAGCCTCTCGCTGTACTCTGGTATCCAGAGACAGGTGACCCCTGTCTACTTATCGAGGAAGACCACCATGTCGGCACGATGAAACTTCATCTTCTCTCCTGTACTGCAAGAGATCGTGAGTTTCTCGCCCTCCACGAAGTAGAGTCGCGCACACTTGAGGTTGTCTGCGAATGCAGCCTCTGCCTCTGACAGCTCAACCTCCGCGCAGGGCTGATACCAAATCTTGATATCACCGAGATCCGAGGCCTTAAAGCCTCCCATGCACTGGCGAGACTCTGTAATTCCTTCGATAGACCCATCACGTTTGAACTCTATGCGCGAACCTGCATGAGGAGAAGTCTCTCCGCCATCAGAGCGCAAGTAATGATCAAACTCCCAAACCCCGACAAGTGCATAAGGATTAACTGCCGGTTCTCCAGCTTCCTCCGTACAGCTCGGAAGGACAAAACTCAGCACAGACAAAAGTAGTGCCGCAAGTAGTGTAGCTCTCTTGTTCATAAAGTGAATTATGAAAATAACAAAAACAGGTAACCTTTAAAACTTAGAGCCTTAGCCCTTCGTTTGACCGCAAAACTAAATATTCAGCCCGACATACACAAATATATAGGCAAAAGCATAAGCGTCACACCTTAATCCGAAGACCAGAGATGCAACGCTTCCATCTATAGCACAAGCCCTTAGAATACTCCAAGGGTTTATAAACAATACCTCCTACCTACGAGAAAAGACCATATAGTCCTCCTCTCCGAAGACAAAGGTCAGCTTATCGCCCACAATAGTGTACTGCCGAGCGTGCGAAAGGTTGGTAGAGAAGTCTATCTCCGCCTTGCTCCACTCATGCTCACTAAGCTCTGGAGCATACACGATAATGATATGCCCCAGGGATGAAGGCTCATAGGTACCGACGCAACGGATCTCGCCAGTACGGCCTGACATGCGACCAGCTTCATCAAACTCGACAACCGCCGAGACGAAAGACGAAGGTACAGGTCCAGCCAAACGCTGGTACCCCTCGAAGTGCCACGTACCCACGAGAGCTTGAGGATCCGTGACCTGAGAGAGTACCTCATCCTCTGATGAGCAACTCACTGCTCCTGCACACAATGCTCCGCAGAGGAGCATTGCCGACAAGGTCTGCCTTATATTCATATTGTCTACGCACATTGCGAAGTCTTCTTGTGCGAAGTCCCCGCTGGTTTACCTGTTTGTCACCAGCGAAGGTAGGCAATAAACTCGAATCAAACAAAAATATATTCAAAAACCATCAACAATCCTCCCGATCATCATCCGAGAGGGATAGAGATGGCTTCGTTTCTTCACATGTTCGACTACAGTGTACCACACTCTCAAGTCATGCTCTCACTTCCCGAGCAAGTGCAAGCCCTCTGGGGCTAAGCAAGCGAGACATCTCGCTGGAGAAAGAGACGCACGCCGAGACGCTTGAAATGCTCCTTCTCAGCATGGTAGATGCGCTGGGGAATGAGTGCCTTGCGATTGCACACATACGCCCTGCGGATATGGCGAGAGAGGAAGTCCTGAGGATGTAGCAAACGAAAGAGAGCGATCGTGGAGGCGAGCTGCTTCTTGCCTTTACTGTTGGCATCAGCTGCGTTGTTGCGATCCTTGAGCTCGATGAAATACAGGTGCCGACGCGTGAGGATCATACAGTCGCACCGGGGTTCACCTGCGAGGTCGCCCTGAGCTAAGACCCCGTTGTCAATAGCCACGAAGGTCACTTCCTGCCTTGAGAGATTCGTCACGACGGCTATCCATTCATCCTCGGTCAGCGGGTCAAGCGAGACAGCAGGACGCTCGCGAGGCGGGTCATACACCCCGAAGAGCTGAACGTCGGCAGGCACACGCGTCGTCCAAGCCTTGTCCAGGAAGTTAATTGTATTGCGCTTAGCCATATTGACTTCCTGGCTTAATTATTAGGCTCGTCCTCGCCTGCCTCGAGTAGCTCCTCGATATCGAGGAGTTCGTCGAATAGATCATTGCTCTCGGAGAGGGAGATATTGAGCTGATGCTCACTTGAGGGGATACCATAGACACTGTCGAGGCTCGAGATTGTCCCCGTGGTGACGTCTAGTTCGTAAATGGCAATATCCTCGATCGCTGTCAAGACAGAGAGGGGCACCACGCCCACGAGACGTGCCACGAGATCGGGATGCTCTGCGATCTCTGCATGGACGGCAGACGCCTTCGCCACGAGCGAAAGATAGCTCATGATATAGGGGCTGTGGGTCGTCATGATAAGGTGATTGCCCGACGTGCTGTTATTGATCTCCAGCAGAGCGTTGAGGAAGTGACGCTGGGAGAGGGGATAAAGATTCTGCTCGGGCTCCTCGACGATATTGACGAAGAAGGTCTTATTAAATCGCCGTGCTAGTGCCGATACCGCTAGGCGCATTTGCTCCTGCGTCAAGTCGGGATTGCTCATGATCGCCTCCACCTGGCGCTGGAAGCGTTCCTTGTCGGCACTATTCATCTGGCTGTCTGTCGCTCGCGTATATTCTACCACCTGTGCACCATGATAGCGCGAGACGACGAAGACAGGTACGAGCGACTGCACCCCACTAGATGCCTCCTGGAGCATAATCTTGTAGTCCTCACCCCGCACGCTCAGCGAGTCGGTGCGCTGATGATACTCCAGCTCCAGACCCGAGATCGGTGCCGAGATGGCGGAGCCAAGGGCTTTTTTCGCCACGTCGTAGTCACTGACGAATTCGCTGAGATAGGGCGGCAGCCCCTTGATGGACTTGATGTCGCGTGCGCTACTCACGAAGTTACGTTCGGAGGGGATATACATGATCTGCCCCAGTTCACCTTCGCCCGTTCGGGTAATCACGAGGTTGTCCGCTCCGGTACAGGCGAAGCTATACGCCTCGCCCTCGTAGGCAATCTCTGTGCGCGAGGTGAAATAGTTGTCCATGCGGTGGTAGGCGCACAGCACTCGGCGAAAGCGTTTGTGCTTGGCAAAATGGCTCTCTGCATAATCCCCACGGATCAGCACCTTCTCCAGCCAGGAGAAAGTCGCGATAAGTTTGGCAATACAGCTCTTACCACTACCTTGATCACCGATGAACAGCGTCACCTTGCGAATATCTATCCAGCCGTCACCAGAGAAACCCTCCTTGATCGGTCCGAAATACTTTACCTTGATACGCCCCATATTCCTGTCATGTATAAGTTGTTTGACCCTAGAGATCTAGAGCTGTCGTGCCTACACGCTCCGCTCCCTACAAATTTACACAATTCCCATCAGCTAACACAATCCTCCGAATACACGTGTGCGCCACCTCGATGAAGGCTCAAGTTTTAACCTCCCGGCAGCCATAGGCGAGGCATACAGAGCGGTCTATCCCGATCCTCGTCCACAGCTCATCAGCTACGCGGCGCAAGTCTATTCATCCCGCCGAGTTAGGGTAAGCCATCTCTATACCAAACCTTGGTACATGTATCCCAAACTTTGGTTTATATATCCCAAGCCTTGGTATACGTATCCCAAGGTTTGGGATAGAGATGACTTGCCTTAATCCGTCCATTTCGTCTATTAGGATCTGCACTTCTTGGTGGCTATGAATATCGCGCATGAACGACCTTAAAGCACTATCGAGACAAGCTCTAACTCCAGACAGCCATCTATATATATCCCTGCGAGGAGCCTAAAGAACTATCCCGTAGGCTGAACCTTTGGTTCCTGCCGGTGGTTAAAAGCACGAAAAAGGATATAAACAGTTAAAACAGAACTAAAATGAGTTGGAGGAAAACCATCACGGTCCTCTTCGCTAGTGCCTCGGTGCTAGCTTTTGTTGCTTGTGGAGGCAACCCACAGGCGGATCAGGCTACAGCTGGCGCAGCGCCAGCACAGCAATACCCTACCCTCGCGATCACTACGCAGGACGTCACTACCGAGCGCAGCTATTCGGCGACGATCCGTGGTAAGCGCGACATTGATATTTTCCCGCAGGTGAGTGGAGCCCTCTGGCAGATCAACGTCACCGAAGGACAAGCCGTCAAGCGCGGTCAGGTGCTTTTCGTCGTAGACCAGGTACCCTACCAGGCAGCACTACAGCAGGCGAACGCAGGCGTAGCAGCAGCCGAAACAGCCCTCTCGACAGCTCAGCTCAACTATGACGCACGTCAGCGTCTCTACAACGAGAAGATCATCTCCGAGATCGAACTGCGTACGGCAGAGAACAGCCTCCGCAATGCACAGGCATCCGTGGCACAAGCTAAGGCGGCACAGACCAGCGCACGAAACAATCTCTCCTACACCACCGTCACCAGTCCCGCCGATGGTGTCGTGGGGACGATCCCCTATCGTCAGGGCACACTCGTCTCCTCGGCTATGGCACAGCCTCTGACGACCGTCTCGGACAATGCCGACGTGTACGTATACTTCTCTCTAGACGAGACGACGCTACTGAATTTAGCTCGTCAATATGGTTCATCCGAGGCAGCTATCGCAGCTATGGGTGAGGCACACCTTCGCCTTAGCGATGGGTCGCTCTATGCCCACACGGGTCGAGTAGAGTCTATCAGCGGAGTTATCGACCGTAGCACTGGATCGGCCAGCCTGCGTGCCTCCTTCCCAAACCCCGATCGTATGCTCCGCAGTGGAGCTTCGGGCAGTATCATCCTACCCGAGGCACACACAGGCGTGATCGTTATCCCACGAGCTGCGACGATGCGCATGCAGGACAAGGTCTTCGTCTATCGTGTAGTCGATGGCAAGGCGACCATGACGCTCGTCACCATCCTCACGGCTAGCCCTACTGAGTATATCGTCACCAGCGGGCTCTCTGTAGGCGATGTCATCGTAGCCGATGGCGCTGGTCTCGTACGCGAGGGCACACAGATCGACTAGACATGCCGAGAGCCTTCGTCTCGGAGGCTCCGAGCTATCCCAATAGCTGACTATCTCAATGAAAGGAAATATATTTATCAAACGCCCCGTCCTGGCGATATCCATAGCGATACTGACGCTGGTGGTGGGGCTGATCGCTCTGGTGACTCTACCCGTAGAGCGATACCCAGACATTGCTCCCCCGACGATCAGCGTCTCCGCATCCTACCCAGGAGCTGATGCCGATGCCGTGCAGAGTAGTGTCGTGATGCCTCTCGAGGAAGCCATCAATGGTGTCGAGGGCATGACTTACATGACTTCGTCTGCGACCAATAATGGTACGGCGAGCGTCACCGTCTACTTCACCCAAGGTACAGACCCCGACATGGCAGCCGTCAATGTGCAGAACCGCGTCTCGCGTGCACAGGGGCTACTCCCCGCAGAGGTAACCCAGATCGGGGTGACCGTCAGCAAACAGCAGTCGGGCTTCCTACAGGTGGCAGGGCTCGTAAGTAACAGCGACGAGTACGACCAGCTCTTCCTTGCCAATTATCTCAACATCAACGTCATTCCCGAGCTCCTCCGTATCGAGGGCGTGGCGAACGTGCAGGCATTCGGCAGTGACTACAGCCTCCGCATATGGCTTCGTCCCGAAGTGATGGCACAGTACAAGCTTGTCCCCAGCGACATCACTACCGCACTCGCTCAGCAGAATATCGTGGCATCCATCGGTGCCCTGGGACAAGACTCCGAAGCGACCTATCAATATACGCTCAAGTATAAGGGGCGTCTGACGACGGTCGAGGAGTTTCAGCAGATCGTCCTACGCGCTCAGGATGATGGCAGCGTCCTGCGCCTCGGTGATGTAGCGAAGGTCGAGCTAGGTAACCTCTCTTACGGCTTCAGAAGCTATGTCAATGGCAAGCCTGGTGTCAATTATATGGCGACTCAGGTCGCAGGAGCTAACGCCACAGCAGTCAATAACAAGATCGACGAGCGTCTGGCAGAGCTGAGCAAAGACCTGCCCGCAGGTCTAGAGTTCGTTTCAGTGATGAACACCAACAAGTTCCTCTACGCCTCTATCTATACGGTGATCGAGACGCTGATCGTAGCTATCCTGCTGGTGATCCTCGTGGTGTACTTCTTCCTACAGGACTTCAAGGCGACGCTCATCCCCTCTATCTCGATCATCGTCTCGCTCGTCGGCACATTCCTCTTCCTACAGCTAGCAGGCTTCAGTATCAATATCCTAACGCTCTTTGCCCTCGTGCTGGCGATCGGTACGGTCGTCGATGACGCTATCGTCGTCGTCGAGGCAGTGCAGAGCAAGTTCGAGGCGGGCTACAAGTCCGCCTACCTCGCCACGCGTGATGCCATGGGCGATGTGACGATGGCTATTATCTCATGTACGCTCGTCTTCATGGCGGTGTTTATCCCTGTGACGTTCACAGGTGGCACGGCAGGGACGTTCTACACTCAGTTTGGCGTAACGATCGCTACCGCTGTAGGTCTCTCGATGGTTTCGGCTCTGACGCTCTGCCCCGCTCTGACAGCCATCATGATGCGCGCCAGTGACCTCGAGAAGTCTCCGAAGAGCTTCGGCGGTCGTGTGCGTCGCGCCTATGTCGCTTCCTTCGATGCCATCATGGCGAAGTACAAGCGCGGGGTGATGTTCGTCATCCACCGCAAGTGGGCGGCATGGTCTGCTCTCGTCGTGGCTACTGGTCTACTCGTCTACTTCATGATGACGACCAAGACCGGTCTCGTGCCACAGGAAGACCAAGGTACCCTCATGGTCAATGTAGCCACTGCTCCTGGCAATACCGCAGAGCAGACCAGCGCTACCCTCGACCGTGTAGAGGCGGTTCTACGTACAGAGCCTAGCGTCAAGACAATCTCCCGCATCGGTGGCTTCGGGCTTATCTCTGGGCAGGGATCATCATACGGGACATTCTTCGTCCAGCTCAAGGACTGGGGCGAACGCAACTCATCCGACCAGAGCAGTGGCGCGATCCTCGGCAGACTCAACGGCAAGTTCCAGAGCATCAAGGAAGCTCAGATCTTCGCCATCGAGCCAGGTATGATCCCGGGCTATGGTATGGGCAACTCCATTGAGCTCAACCTACAGGATCGCACAGGTGGAGACAAGGCAACCTTCTATCAGTCTGTCATGCCCTTCGTCTACGCGCTCAACCAGCGCCCAGAGATCGCCATGTCCTATAGTAGCTATGCGATGAACTTCCCTCAGTATCGTGTGGATGTCGATGCTGCCCAGTGCATGCGTGCAGGCATTAGCCCTAGCGCAGTCCTCAGCACCCTCAGCGGTTACCTGGGTGGAGCGTATATCTCGAATTACAATCAGTTCGGTAAGGTCTACCGCGTGATGATGCAGGCCTCACCCGAGAGCCGTATCAACGAAGGTGACCTTCAGAATATCTTCGTGCGCAACGGCAACGAGATGGCACCTATTAGCCAGTTCGTCAAGCTCGAGCGCATTAGCGGTGCGGAGTCGGCCTCACGATTCAACCTCTTCAGCTCTATCGGTGCCAGCGTCTCCGTAGCAGAAGGCTACTCGACAGGCCAAGCCATGGCAGCCATCAGTGAGGTAGCTGCGCAGATGCTCCCCACGGGCTATAGCTACGAGTACGGCGGTATCTCCCGTGAGGAGAGTCAGCAGTCGGGAGGTCGTACGGTCTTCATCTACGCGCTTTGCGTAGTGCTGATCTTCCTCATCCTTGCCTCGCTGTATGAGAGCTTCCTAGTTCCCTTGGCAGTGATCTTCTCAGTGCCTTTCGGCCTGCTCGGTAGCTTCATCTTCGCCTGGATCTGGGGACTAGAAAACAATATCTACCTCCAGACAGGGATCATTATGCTCATCGGCCTGCTTGCCAAGACAGCTATCCTTATTACTGAGTTCGCTTCAGAACGTCGTCGTCAGGGCATGTGCATCATCGAGGCTGCCTACAGTGCAGCACAGGCACGTCTGCGCCCTATCCTCATGACGGTGGCGACGATGGTCATCGGGATGCTTCCGCTGATGTTTGCCTCGGGTGCTGGTGCCAATGGTAACAGTTCGCTCGGTACAGGTGTAGTCGGTGGTATGGTCTTCGGGACATTAGCCCTGCTCTTCTTCGTACCCGTCTTCTTCGTGATCTTCCAGTATCTGCAGGAGCGTTTCGTACGTACGCCAGAGCATCACGAGATATCGCCTCAGGTAGAGCTCGAGCGCCAGCGTAGCCTCGCTGAGCGTAGCGCATTCAATCCCCACAACGAACAGTAGCCTTATGAAAAAACTCATCATAGCCCTCGCCACCACAGCCCTACTCTCTAGCTGTGGTATCTACGGCAAGTACGAGCGCCCAGAGGGGCTACCTACAGAGGGACTCTATCCTGCCGAGCTGATGCAGGTGGCAGACACGGCCCATCTCGGGACGCTTAGCTGGCGTGAGGTCTTCACTGACCCACACCTGCAGAGCCTTATCGAGCAGGGTCTAGCCGACAACCTCGACCTGCGCACCGCCTATCTGCGCATCGAGCAGGCATCTGCCTCGCTCCGTAGCGCACGACTGGGGTATCTTCCTTCGCTGGCACTCACACCACAGGGGACGATGACCAAGCTCGAGGGATCTTCACCCACGTATGCCTATTCGCTGATGGCGTCTGCCTCCTGGCAGCTCGACCTCTTCGGTAGCATTACCAATGCCAAGCGACGTGCCCGCATGACCCTAGAGGCCAGCGAGGCCTATCGCCAAGCTGTAGAGACGCAGGTCATCGCCTCCATCGCCCGCACCTATTATAGCCTCGTGCTGCTGGACGAACAGCTACGCGTGTCCCTCGAGACCGAACGTATCTGGAGCGAGAACGTCCGCGTGATGAAAGCCCTCATGCAGGCAGGGCAGTACAATGATGCTGCCGTCTCGAGTAGCGAGGCAAACTATGCACAGGTACGCGCCTCAGTACTCACCCTGCGCCAGCAGATCCGTGAGACCGAGCGCGCCCTCTCGATGCTTCTCGGACGCAGTGACCACGACACCACGCGCGCCACGCTCGACGGCTGGCAGAGCCCACGTATCACGACGGTAGCTCTCCCCGTGTCTCTCCTCTCTCAGCGCCCAGATCTCAGACGTGCCGAGGCGAATCTGGCTGCAGCATTCTATGCGACGAACTCTGCCCGCTCTGCCTTCTATCCCAGCCTCACCCTCTCGGGTACAGGCGGATGGACGAATAGCCTCGGTGGACTCATCGTCAGCCCTGCCCAATTGCTCCTCTCTGCCGTAGGCTCTATCACACAGCCGATCTTCCAGAATGGACGCTTGACGGCACAGCTACGCATAGCACGCAGTCAGCAGCAGGAGGCATTCCTTGCTTTCGTGCAGAGCCTCCTCTCTGCAGGCAACGAGGTCAATAACTATTACGCCCAGACGCAGACCTATCGCCAGCAAGCAGACCTCTATGCCGAGCGCACCTCTGCGCTCAAGCGTACGGTACGTGCCACACGTCTGCTGATGGAGAGCGGGTCTAGCTCCTACCTCGAGGTACTGACTGCCGAGCAGAATCTACTCTCGTCTCAGCTCTCGGAGCTATCCAACCGCTTCAATGAGATCTCCTCTACCATCGCCCTCTACCAAGCCCTCGGCGGAGGTGTCGATGCTTCTCTCCCCGGCGAGTAATCGCGTAGATCAACTAACGTAATAAGCCAAGGGACTAGACTTCGCGAAGTCTAGTCCCTTGGTTTATTACCTCTCGTCCTGCCCCTATGGGCGAGCGAGTAGCAGACGTCCTTGAGAGCGAATAAGTATGCCCTCCTTCACTAGCTCGGTGATGACGCGCCCAAGGCTCGGGCGGGCGACACCGAGCATCTGTGCGAGATCTTCCTGCCGTGTATAATCGGGATGCATACGCAGGTGATTGATGAGTCTCTCACGCAGGCTCTGAAGCGAGAGGGCATTGAGCCGCTGACTAAGAAAGAGGCTTCGATCAGATATATCCGCCAGGAAGCGGAGCATCACGCTCTCGTGCCGACCCATCAGCTGAAGGAAATGCTCACGCCCTATATATAATACTGTACTCGGCTCGGCTGTCTCCACCGCCACGGGCATACGCGGATCGCTACAGAAAAGGAAGGCGGGAGCCAATAGCTCTGGCGCATGCAGGATGTCGATCGTCAATTGCTTGCCATCGCCCCCTGCCATCAGCGCATGCACGCATCCATCGAGGAGGATCATCAGCTCACGCAGAGGCGCGCCCTGCCTGCATATCAGTTCGTCTGCCCCGAAGTGGCGCATACGCGTATGCGGACTTCGGAGTATTGCCTCTAGATCTTCGTGGGCGAGCCCATCGAGGAGGCGTACCTGTGCCAATTGCTCTAGTGGATTCATCTTAGTGATGTAACATTTGTTACGCCCCTTTTGCTCACGCCCCTATACCTTTGCTCGCAGAAGTATAATTCATCACATTAAACGAACGAAGACTATGTCAATGTTTTGCTATCAATGCCAAGAAGCCGCAGGCGGTATCGGCTGTAAGATCAAGGGCGTGTGCGGTAAGGAAGCCAGCACCTCTGCCTATATGGACGTGCTCCTCTTTGCTCTCAGAGGCGTGAGCATCCTCACCACACGTCTCAGAGCTGCGGGCGAGGAGCTACCCGCTGAGACCAACCATCTCGTCACTGATGCCCTCTTTGCCACGATCACGAATGCCAATTTCGACGACGAGAGTATCAAAAGGCGTATCGTCGCCCTCATCGCCTTACGCGACACGCTTCGCCAGCGTGCCGAGGCGCTCTCTATAGAGCTCCCCGAGACAGAGTCTCTCCTATGGGATGGTGCTCCCGAGAGCTACGACTCTGTAGCTACCCGCGTGGGCGTCCTCGCCGAGAGCAATGAAGATATCCGCTCGCTCAAGGAGCTGGTGATCTACGGGCTCAAGGGTATGGCGGCTTACCTCGATCACGCTATGCGCCTAGGCTACGACGATGAGGCGTGCCATGCCTTCACTCAACAGGCTCTGTCGCAGATCACCATCGGAGAGCTAGGTGCTGATGAGCTCGTCGCTCTCGTCCTGCGTACGGGCGAGGTGGGTGTACAGGCGATGGCACTCCTAGACAAGGCGAACACCTCCCGATTCGGCAATCCCGAGATGACCACGGTCAATATCGGTGTAGGCACACGACCTGGCATTCTCATCAGCGGACACGACCTAGCTGACCTAGCTCAGCTCCTCGAGCAGACCGAGGGTACAGGTGTAGACGTCTACACGCATAGCGAAATGCTCCCTGGACACTACTATCCAGCCTTCAAGAAGTACAGCCACTTCGTCGGCAACTACGGCAATGCCTGGTGGAAACAGCGCGAGGAGTTCACCTCCTTCAATGGTCCGATCGTCTTCACGACGAACTGTATCGTACCTCCGCTCAAGAATGCAACCTATACGGAGCGCATGTTCACGGCGAACTCTACCGGCTTCCCTGGCTGTAAGCACATCCCCACAGACGAGCATGGACACAAGGACTTCTCCGCCATCATCGAGCTTGCCAAGACTTGCCAGCCCCCTACGGAGATCGAGCGCGGTGAGATCATCGGTGGTTTTGCTCACGCACAGGTATTCCAGCTCGCTGACAAGGTAGTGGACGCTGTACGCAGTGGAGCTATTCGCCAGTTCGTCGTCATGGGTGGCTGTGATGGTCGCATGAAGGGGCGCGACTACTATAGCGACTTCGCCCGCGCCCTTCCACAGGATACGATCATCCTCACGGCTGGCTGTGCCAAGTACAGGTACAATAAGCTTGCGCTCGGTGATATCGGTGGCATTCCCCGTGTGCTCGATGCAGGTCAGTGCAACGATAGTTATTCACTCGCCGTCATTGCGCTCAAGCTCAAGGAGATTTTCAATCTCAACGACATCAACGAGCTCCCCATCACCTACAATATTGCCTGGTACGAGCAGAAAGCGGTCATTGTCCTCCTTGCCCTCCTACATCTAGGTGTGAAGAACATCCATCTCGGCCCTACGCTTCCCGCGTTCCTCTCGCCCAATGTGGTCAAGGTACTCGTCGAGACCTTCGGTATCGGTGGTATCGGTACTGTAGAGGAAGATCTTCGCAAGTTCGGTCTCGTCGGCTAAACCCAATCTCCATAAATACGGAGGCTAAGATCCAGTGGATCTTAGCCTCCGTATTTATGGAGACGAATATTTGCGCTCGTGAACTAGAACGAATAGCCGAGCGTAATGTAAGGATGTGCAGAGAACTTTTGCGCATAGAAATACGTAAATGGTCCCTGCAGTCCCTGGAAAGACAGACCTGCACCTAGCGTTATCCCTATGCCGCTCACATAGCGATAACCCACACGACCATAATAGTGGCTAGCGAGTTTGCTGGGTGTATACTTAGCGAGCTCACTTGAATAGGGTTTTCCTCCGAGTGCCTTCCGATCGGCATAGAAATTTAGTCCTAGATCGAAGATGTCTAATGATAGCCCTACACCCAGTTCGCCGAAATGCTTACGCTTACCCCAAAGGATATTAGCTTCTGCACCCAGAGA
Source organism: Porphyromonas sp. (assembly GCA_041854825.1). Lineage (GTDB taxonomy): Bacteria > Bacteroidota > Bacteroidia > Bacteroidales > Porphyromonadaceae > Porphyromonas. Next base: position 20,873 of record JBHACZ010000011.1, read on the forward strand.
ATATTCCTTGAAATCTCCAAAGTCATAGTACCACCGATCGCCTCCCGAATATCTAGAGGTATCATAGGTGGCGAACTTCCACTGACCAGAAGGCGTGTATTGGAAGCCGTATCCAAGGAAGCCCTTAGCTCCGAGGGTGAGATTCTTCCCGAGAGGCATGATCTGGCGCTCATACGAGAGCGTAAATCCTCGGGTCTCGGACAGCGCACTCACGAGGATTGCGTTTTGTTTCTCTCTACTCTATGCTAGAGCTGATACCGCTGTGGCGGTGAGAATTAGCGCAAGGCTCAGAAATTTCAGTTTCATCTGATTGACGATTTGACTATGTCTGTTACAGCGACTGCGATCTAGACGCAGAGCAAGCTGACACTCCTTGATTACCAAGATAGCTCCTTATTTTTCATCGCTTTCACGAGGGCAAAATAATAGCCGATACGCACATACACAAGTGGGTCAATCATGAGCGACCGTACACACCTCCGAAGGGCAAAGTCAAGCTATTCGTGCCTCCACACGGATATTTCCTTACCATCGCACCATCGTTTACAACGAGATTCCTATTGCACTGACTAAGAGCCTTCTATGAAGGCGCGAAAAATGATGGATGTTTTTGCGCAAAATGGTGGATGTTTTTCGGGAAAAAGTTCTATCATTTTCGGGGAAAACATCGATGTTTTTCCCGAAAAACATCCATCATTTTTCGGGGATAGTCGTAGGACTGATGCAGAGCGTCTAATCAAAGGGAGAAATTGGGTCAGAGAGCGGCGACAGAGCCTAGCAGGGAAGGAGCAAAAAGGGGGATGGAGATGCTCGCCTCGGCAGGTGGATAGCAGAGCAGTCAGAGACGAAACGGACGAACCAAAAGGACAGAGTTCGGACAGATAGGGAACAAAACGAACGGAGCACGAGACCTAAAGAAGCATTCGATGGCAGTGGCAAGGCTGATGGCTAGTGCGTTGTGTCCCTGGTATAGCCAGGGCTGACGCATTAAAAAGTTGCTAGCTTTGTAGTCGTAAAGCAAAAGCTAAGTATAAACCCATAACTATAACAAGCATATGTACGCCCAACTACTGAATAGCCTTCGCCTAGTCTCGGATCCACGCAGAGACAGAA
>JBHACZ010000012.1:0-6126 GCA_041854825.1 Porphyromonas sp.
AAACATATGTTGCAAGGGCGATGAATAGGATGTCACACAATCTATATTTACAGCGGCCTAATACGCGTGGATCTGGGATAGTCTCGAAGTATTTCATGCTTACAAAGATAGCGCTTGTATTTTGATGCGGTTGCCCTGCCCTAAGGCACCGCCACAGAGCGACACCACAGCCCCGCGGGCTACGGCATGAGGCATCTATCGCCCCACTCCGTAGCCTCTCTATTGAAGTGTCCTCTGCCTCTCTATTGAAGTGTCACCCGAGTCCCTATTGAAGTGTCGGGGGAGACTTCAATAGAGAGGCAGAGGACACTCAAGTAGAGGCTCGGGGGAGTAGCAAGGTGCGTGTCGGGAGAGGACAAAGCTTAGAGCGCAGTGAGGGCGGACAAGCCTCTAGATATTCCCGCGCTATAATATGCAGGTCTATTCTGCTCGTCCGCCCTCCGCGGATCATAGTTGGATGGTTCGGTTAGCGCACCTGGATCTTGGTCGTCGTAGTGCCAGAGATGAGGAGGTAGCTACCGCTGGGTACGCCAGAGAGCGTGAGCTGAGCATTGCCCGAGGCATCAGCTTCGGTGACAAGTACAGACACGCCTGCGAGATTCACGAGGCGAATCTGGCTCGCAGGAGTTACACCCGAGATGAAGAGGTGCTCGCTGGCAGGGTTGGGATAAACGCGCAGGCTAATGCCTTCGACACCGTCGAGAGCCGTGTCCACAACGAAAGTCGCAAAGACGATCGAAGTAGTCTTGACAACGAACTGGCGGGTAGCCAGGATGTCTTCGTCATTCACCCTAAGGGCAGAGATCTTGTAACCTGCATCGGGCTTAGCCACGACGGTGATCGTACAATAGGTCGGGATGACGACACCCGTGTAAGGAATAGAGAGAATGCGCGAGGGCACGACCCCTACGATCCGACGACCCTCGGCACGTAGATAGTCGGGCAGAGGCTCGGGCTTCCCTGTGTCAATAGTCACGCCACCGAGCGTCGCGAAGCCCTGACGAGGCGCACGCACCCCGATCTCTACCGAGCGAAGCGCACGGCACTGTACGAGGGCATTGCGCCCGAGGCTGTCGGGCTGGGGCAAAGAGAGACGCTGAAGATTCGCACAGCCATACAGAGCTTTCTCTCCGACGATACGCACCGACGCTCCAGAGAGTGAGACGATACCCCCACGCCCCCAGAGGGCAGAGGGAGCTATCGCACGTACTGAGGCAGGCAGGACTACCGAGCCATCCGCCGAGACGGCAGAGCGTGGCAAGGAGGTTAGCACACCTTCGGGCGTGATCGTCATAGGAGCATCCGTACGCTCTACGGCTTTGTCTGACAGCGGGAGCCACACGATCGGGCGCACCATCCCGTCTAGATAATGCTCAGCACTTGCCACTAGTGGCAATGCCATCGCCTGGACGGGCTTATCATAGCGAGCGATACGCCCTGTGCGCCAGTCCGCGAGGTAGGCGATGGTGAGTCGCTCTGTGGAGCTATCGTAGAGCAGGCGCATCTGACCGGCGTTCTTATCGGAGTTGTTGAGCCTTAGGCGGGTAATCTCTTGGCAGACCAAGGCACCGCCCGCAGGCTTGCCAATATAATTAGAGACATCACTGCGGTAGATGCGGTGGATATTGCGGTCGAAGCTTAGGAAGAGACGTCCCGTAGTACCATCCAGCACTGCTGCATTGACCTTCGTACCATACTCGGCAGCTCATCGGTGGCACGACGACGCGCCCTAGGCGCAGAGAGTAGACCACTAGACGACCACCCTCTAGGTCACAATAGGCAAGATCGCCATCCCACGAGAGGACTACACGCACCCGACCTCCGAGGTCAAGGTCTTGCACCTTCGCAGTCGCAGGGTCATAGCAGTAGAGCGTCTCGTCATGAACATAGGGCTTGCCCGAGTAGGCATAGGGATTAGTCATCGCTCTGCCACGCAGTGCTGCGACATCTTCCCTGCTGCGATCGCCCGTGACGGGATCGATAGCATACGTCCGAGCCGCACGGCTGTAATGCACATAGAGATGCTCGCGCGAGACTGCCACCGCTACACCGAAGCGAAGCCACGATCAAGCGCAATCCCTGAGGTCTGTGAGTAGATATAATCGGAGTCGAACGCCAGCTGACGGCGAATGGCAAGCGTATGCCCATCGAGGATGGTCAGCAGCCCGTGCCGATTGTACAGCTCCTCGGTGCTGAAGTTCTCCACCGCCTCGCGGAGCGTCATAATATAAATATCGTCCCCTACGCGATAACCCATAGCTGAATAGCCAAGGTCGATACGCGAGAGCGAAAGATTGCTCCCTACGAGCGCAGAGAGGGTAAAGCGTCCTGCCCGATCGAGACGACTCAGGCGGGGCGTGATGGAGTGATGCTCGGAGAATACTCCACTCTCCCAGGCGATATTCCCTGGATCAAGGAGTAGAAATGCGTCAGCACGTGCGCCGAGATCTGCCGTCAGCAAGGTCTCCACAGGGGGAGGTGGTGGCGTCACTCCGCCAGCGTCTGAACGCTTGTCACAGCTCCCGAGCGTAAGCAGAGCCACAAGGGAGAGAAGGGTACACTGTCTGAACATAGAGGTTTCGGTAATGGGGTCGGAGTAAAAAGCAACACGACGAGCCGTCATCGGGTGAGAGCTCTCGGAGAGATCCCCCGCTCGGCTCGTCGTGTCGTCATAGAGCGAGAGCTTGACCTAAAATATATAATGCATCAAGCTCTCGCAAGGTAAAGAGATTATTCCCAGCCTGCGGGTACGTCGATGAGATACTTGTCCTCAGGACGCTCAGCACGAGCATGCTTCTGAGCTTCCTCTACGCTGAGGTTGTCGAAGCCATAGCCAGTCTGCTGAGGCACGAGCTTGGTATAGTTCTCCTTGATACGCATATACTCTGCGGGAAGTACGCCAGCGAAGCGGTTACCCTTGAGCCAAAACTCCGTGTAGCCCTTAGCCTCTAGACCTGGGAACTTCGTCTGGATGTACTCGCTACCAGCATACCACGAGTGGAGGACTGGCGTAGGCAGAGCACCCGTCAGATTATTGTTCGTCACATCGACGAAGGCAAGCGTCGCCATACCTTCACCAGCGAAGCCAGCAGGGAATACACCCAAGAGCTTATTGTCGCTGAGGAAGAGCGCAGAGAGCTTAGCCATCTTCGTCATCTCAGCAGGGATAGCACCCGTGAGCTGATTGTCATTGAGCATAAGCATCCAGAGGCGACCGAGGTTGCCGATGGTAGCGGGGATCTCACCCGTGAAAGCGTTATTCTCTAGGCTAAGACGCTCCAGCTTCGCTAGCTGACCGATCTCAGCGGGGATATTCCCAGAGAACTTCTGACGACCGAGGTCAAGCGAGCGAAGGTTAGCGAGCTGACCGATCTCCTTAGGCAGAGCGCCCGAGAGCGTATGAGGATTAGGCTCGAAGTTGCCCGTGCCAGCCCAGGGGCTAGTACGGAGGTCGAGCGTGTCCAGCTTCGTAAGTTGACCGACACGAGGCGAGAGTTCTCCCGTCAGACCGCTAAAGCCGAGAGCAAGCACCTCCAGATTCGTGAGATCATAGAGCTCTGCGGGGATAGTACCCGTAAGCTTCTCATTCCACTGGAGCTTGAGCGTACGTAGAGCCGACAGCTTGCCGATCGTAGCTGGGATAGTACCATTGAGACGGTTCGCACCGAGACGAAGACCTACCACACGTAGCTCTCCACCTACAGCACCGAGCTCGACGCCATACCACTTCTCTAGTGGAGCGTCCGTGCACCAGCCAGCATTGCGGTACTAGCCTTCACCCTCGGTCGCCTTATAGAGACCAACGAGCGCAAGGCTATCCGTACGCAGAGCAGCACCAGCTACAGCCTCGGGGCGTGAAGCGTCGTCTACACTAGGAGCTGTGAGGACATTGTCCCCCTTGGAGCATTATGATGCCAGCCCAATGAGGGAGGCACACATCACTGCAGTTGCAATTCTTTTCATCTTTGCTTTTAGTGAATAGTATATAAAGGATTGATTTATCTTGCTTGCGATACACCCTTATTAGAACGAAGCCGTAGCGTAGATCCCTGCAGGGAATGCCGTCTGGCTATCGTAGCGGTGCGCTACCTGATAGTTCGTCTTGGGATCGAGGGCGAGGATGGTATTGTCTACGAGGTAGCTCGCACCATATTCTGCTGTAGCGAAGTAAACAAGACCAGAGGCAGGATCCACCGCTACACTATTATAGTACTGCGTACCGCGAGGAGCAAATGACTTGATGTCTGCGATCTTCTCTGTCTTATTCTGCGAATATATATGGCGATAGAGGTCGAAGTCTGCATTCGAGAAGTAGAGCGTATCACGAGAAGCGGCAAAGCCTGAGCTAGAGCCCCAGCCACGGCTTACACCCTTACTACCCTCCAGTGTATGTGTCTCTTCGACTTCTAGAGCGGGGGTAACCTTTAGGATCTGGCTCTTGGTCGTAGAGACCCAGAGCTTCTGATCATACGAACGCACGATGCCATTAGGCTCCACGTCAAGCTGCTTCTCGCCAGCGACACGACCATTAATGAGCGACAGGATCTTGCTACCATTCGTCAGAGCGAATACCGCCGTGCCTACCACTGCCATACGCGTGCTCTGAGCGCCCTCCGTACCATCGACGAAAGTCAGTGCACCTGTCGTGCGGTCTAGGACATAGATCCCCTTGTCGTCTCGAATATAGATCTGGTTACCAACCACAGCTAGGTTCGTTGGCATCTGGAGCTCCTTGAGATCCGTAGAGAGATACGTGCGCTCCACGCCTAGGGTGCGCTGATCACAGACGAAGAGCATGCCCGAGTTTTCAAACACAGTCTTACCATCCATCGTACGCTCACCATTCTGCGCGATCATATAGACCTTGCCATCCGCGAGGAACAGATCCTGCATCACGTTGCCAAGACGACGCGTAACAGGCGTAGTGACATTCGTAGAGTTAGCCTTACGGTAGATGCTGTCGGCAAATGAGCCGTCGGGCGAGATGAAGCCCAGTTTCCCTGTCTCCCCAGCATAGTTACCTTCGCTCAGCACGAATACTCCCTTGGTGAATCCATCAGTATTCACCAGTATAGGCGGATTCTGAGGATCGTCGTCCTTACTACACGAGACGAACAGCGCCACTGAGGCGAGCAGGGTCATACCCTTGATTAAGTAGTTCATTTTCATTTCTGCTATGATTTAATTGACTCTCTATACAACGCAAAATGCATCATCACACCATCCTAGCGAGTAGGACCAGTGGATAATGCACACGAACGGAGCTTCGAGCCAAACGATCCGCCACAGCAGACCTGCCGATACACTCCTATATCAAATTGTGTCCCTTGCTCTATCCCTGGAAAGCGAGAACTGTAAGGCCTCTGGCAGGTCTTCTGACTCATTCCCCTCTAGGGCACGCCTTCCCACACCGATCCTCATCTCTGTGCAGTGGCATCGTGCGCCCCGAGTTTGCCTATGGCAATGGAACTTACAGCAGCCGGACTGTCTGGGCTTTTCACCCAATTCCCTCTATCGTGCGCCAGCGTCTTTCGACCCCAGCACAACCAAAAGCCACCGCAAAGGTACACAGTTTTATTTAATCCACCCAACTCTAAAACTCTCTACCAATTAGCATTCCTCCTCAGAGAATCCCAACTTTAGCCGACAGACCAAGGCATAGCAGGCTATTCTATTCCCTCCCCCACCATCCTAAGATCACCCAAGCTAGTCCCTTTCACCCAGGGAATAAATCTCTCCTCCCAAAAACGATAGAACTTTTTCGGGAAAATGATAGGACTTTCTGGGCAAAAAGTCCTATCATTTTCCCGAGCACCATTATTCCATAGCTATGTATCCATCCTTCTCCCGCCTTGCGTCATTCGGAGAAGGAGTGAGGGAGTAGCAGCCAGAGGGAAAGATAGAGGAAGCGAGTCAAGGGATTCCAGGGAAGAGAAAGGGGTGAGGAGGAGGGGCTCGTAGAAGTAAGATCCGGGCAAGGCGAATGATTCGCGGTGTCTATATACACCGAGAGCCGAGCATCGCTTGCGCAACACTCGGCTCTCTCTTAAAGCGGCGGCTACCTACTCTCCCACTATACGCAGTACCATCGGCACAATTGGGCTTAACTTCTCTGTTCGGAATGGG
>JBHACZ010000013.1:0-23870 GCA_041854825.1 Porphyromonas sp.
AAGTAGACCAGATGGGTGGTATGGCTAAGGCTATCGAGACAGGTCTACCCAAGATGCGTGCTGCACGCTGTCTGTGGGCCAAGATCGTTAAGCAGTTCGATCCACAGAGCGACAAGTCACTAGCTCTGCGCACGCACAGCCAGACTTCTGGTTGGTCGCTCACGGAGCAGGATCCATTCAACAACGTCGGACGTACCTGTATCGAAGCAATGGGTGCAGCACTCGGTCACACGCAGTCGCTCCACACCAATGCACTCGACGAAGCTATTGCTCTACCTACGGACTTCTCTGCACGTATCGCACGTAATACTCAGATCTACATCCAGGAGGAGACGCATATCTGTAAGGAGATTGACCCATGGGCAGGCTCTTACTACGTGGAGTCTCTCACGAACGAACTGATGCACAAGGCTTGGTCGCTCATCCAGGAAGTAGACCAGATGGGTGGTATGGCTAAGGCTATCGAGACAGGTCTACCCAAGATGCGTATCGAGGAGGCTGCTGCACGTACGCAGGCTCGTATCGACTCTCGTCAGCAGGTGATCGTCGGTATCAATAAGTATCGCCTCGAGAAGGAAGATCCTATCGACATCCTCGAGATCGACAATACTGCCGTACGCGTTCAGCAGATCGATCGCCTCACTCAGCTACGTGGCGCGCGTGATGAAGCCAAGGTACAGGAAGCACTCAAGGCGATTACGCATTGCGTAGAGACGGGCGAGGGCAACCTGCTCGACCTCGCAGTCAAGGCTGCTGCTGTACGTGCCTCACTCGGAGAAATTTCGGACGCTTGCGAGACGATCGTTGGGCGTTATAAGGCTATCATCAGAACTATTTCAGGCGTGTATTCATCAGAAAGTGGCGAAGACAAGGACTTCGTTCTAGCCAAGAAGCTCTCTAAAGAGTTCGCAGAGAAGCATGGTCGTCAGCCTCGTATCATGATTGCCAAGATGGGACAGGACGGTCACGACCGCGGTGCCAAGGTAGTCGCTACGGGTTATGCAGACTGTGGATTCGACGTGGACATGGGACCTCTCTTCCAGACACCCGCAGAGTCTGCTCGTCAGGCAGTAGAGAACGACGTGCACGTCATGGGTGTATCGTCGCTCGCAGCAGGTCACAAGACCCTCATCCCTCAAGTGATCGAGGAACTCAAGAAGCTCGGTCGTCCCGACATCCTCGTGACTGCTGGTGGTGTAATCCCCGCACAGGACTACGAATACCTCTATCAGGCAGGTGTAGCGGCGATCTTCGGTCCTGGTACTCCTGTGGCCTATTCGGCTGCCAAGGTGCTTGAGATCCTTCTCGACGAAGAAGCTTAAGACACGATAGTAATTTATAATAGCCCATCAGCACAAGCTGGTGGGCTATTATTATGCCTTTTGGGGTGGTGCCTTGCCTCTGCTATTATGGACTTGAGCAAGTTCTTATAGAGATAGATATACATCCTCTCGAGAAAGATAGAACTTTTCCCTCAAAAACATCGATGTTTTCGGGGAAAAAGATCGATGTTTTTGAGGAAAAAGGTCGATGTTTTTGAGAGAAAAGTTCTATCATTTTTGACCCGTAGCCTATCAGGTTGATCGAAAGGAACTAGAGAGACAGAGAACGAATACCTGTTGTATGGTAGTGTGGCGTGGGTTGGGATAAAGTTTGACGTGGGGTAGGGGAAGGTTTCAAGAGGGTTAGCATTCGATGTAAGAGGGCAATAGGCAAAAGCTATTGGACGATACGTATTCGGGGGAAGTAGGGACGAACATTCTAGGGTGTGGATTCGTTATAGGGAGAGGTAGAATGAGTATAAGAATTGAAATAAATATGAGTATTAGACACCTTTCTAAGGCAGAATTTATAAGAGAACTGCACGATGTAGATACGGATCCAATGGGTTGGAAGGCTCGACACAATAAGCCTGTGATAGTCGATTTCTATGGTACGTGGTGCCAACCTTGCCAGGCGCTTGCCCCATTGCTTGACGAATTGGCAGAGGAATATGCGGGGCGAATTGAGATCTTTAAGGTCGATGTAGACCAAGAGGAGGAATTGACCGCTCTGTACAACGTGCGGATGGTGCCGACGCTTCTGGTGGTGCGTCCGTCAGATACGAAGGCTACGACGATGCTCGGAGTGATGGGTATAGCTGAACTGCGTGAGATGATCGATAAGCGTCTGCTGGGCGAATAAGCTCAGGACAGGGCTCGCATATGGGTACGGGCAGAATCGGCGATCGCCCTGAGAATTAGGAAAGATTCTCGGGGCGATCGTCGTGTAGGGTGAGGCGGTTAGTCGTGTGTGAGTAGGACGTTCTCGTAAATTTCTCGCAGGTCACGGACGATCTGCTTCGGTGTGAAACGACGTACCCAGAGCTTGCCCTGATGACGCATCTCGTGGCGCAGGTGGATGTCCGAGAGGATGAGCTCGATATGAGCGGCGAGCATGTCGGCATCGTCGGGATCGGTGTAGAGGCTGTGAGGACCTGCTGCCTCCTCCAGGCAACTGCCCGTGGCACCGATGGCTGGCACACCAGCACTCAGGGCTTCGATGAGGGGAATGCCAAATCCTTCGAAGCGCGAGGGGTAAATGAACATCTCTGCCCCTGCATAGAAGCCAGGCAAATGCTCCGTGGGAATACCGTGCATCAGATGAACCCTAGAGGCTAGACCGAGCCTGCGGGCTTCGGCTAGTACTGTTTCGCAGTAAGGCGTGCGGCGGCCGACGGCTACGAGATGGATGCCTTTGTCCCGAATGAGCGAGAGGGCACGGACGATAAGGCGGAGGTTCTTACGCTCCTCGATGCTTCCGACGAAAAGGAGATACTTCGCAGGGAGCTGATAATGCCCGCGAGCGAAGGCAGCTTGCTCGGGTTTGACAGAGGAGAAGAGGGGAGAGCAACCCTGATAGACCACGGAGACGCGCTCGGGCTCTACGCCGAAGTGCTCGATGATGTCCTTGCGGGTCGATTCGCTGACAGCGATGACATGGTCGGCATTGCGTGCCGAGCGCCCATATTTGTGGGTATAGAGGACTCTGTCTGCCCGACGATAGAACTGCGGGTAACGGATGAATGCCAAGTCGTGGATCGTCACGACCGTGCCGATGCGCTTGTAATGGTAGAGCCCGACGGGCAATTCATTGGACAGTCCGTGATATAGGTCTACTTCTTCACGGCGAAGCATGGGCTTGAGCCCCCAGTTGCGCCAGTGCGTGCCGAGCATTCTCCCTAGGGCAGTCTCGGGCTGATGTAGGCTCACACAGCGATGCTCTAGAAGCGATTTGTAGAGACGGGGGTTACCTACCGAGGGTGAGCAGAGGAGATAATTATTCTCAGGGTAGTACTCGGCAAGGGCTTGGACGATGTATCGGCTGTAGTTGCCGAGCCCTGTGGCATTGTTCGTGATGCGCTTGGCATCAAATGCTATATTCATATTGTCTAGTCTAGTGCGGTGATGAAGTGAGCCTTCGCCCGTAACCCTCCCGACGTGCTAGGGCGTGGCGGATATCTTCAGCAGAGAGATAGCGGTGGTAAAGGGCGCATTCCACCTTATATATATACGTGTGCCAAGCCTGCGGGAGTAGAGGACATCGGCGTATGGCGCGTAGCAGTCGATAGCGCAGATAGATCAGGGCAAAAGCGAAGAGCGACATTCCTGACCGACGCGCTTCGAAGCGATAGGATAGCTTGGCGAGGCGACCAAGCCAAAAGCTATCGGTCGCCTTGGAGAATGCTCGCTCAGTCGTCGTGATATCCCAGCCCCGACAGCCTGCATAGAAGGTCGCCAGCTGGCTAGTCACCGAAGTGCGACTGGTTAGGCGAGAGATATTAGTAGACGCCTCAGCCAGTGATAGGGGATGGGAGACGAACTGCATGCGGTTGAGATCCACGAGATAGAAAGTGTAGGAGCCATCTGCCTGGACCCTATAAAGTACGTTCCCTGGGGATAAGTCCCGATGTATGACTCCGCACTCGTGTAGCCGAGCGATAAATTGCGCAAGGCTCTCAGTAAATCCTTCAGGTGCCATCCAACCCCGCATGTGCGGATGGATGTCATATTCCGTCGCCTCGATCGAGGCATTGACATAGTAGGCACGTGCGAGCAACCCGAGGCGTGTCCGCTGTTCAGCATAACCAAGACTTCGAACAGAAGACAGCCCAAGCATATCTAGTCGCTCCGAATGCTCATGCGAACGCTTGGCCTTGCTTGCCCCTAGCCATCCATAATACATTTGTCGCATGAGCGCCAATCGTCCGAATGCTTTGACGACGAAACTCCCCTCTGGTACCGTCACACGATACAGCTTATTGCGTCCTGCATATATGACGACCACCTGGGCGCATGTCTGGCGAGAGGCATTGCTCTCGGCTCCTACGTCCTGGTGGCACTCGAAGTCTTGCACGAGCTCTAGGATACGTTTGAGTAGTGGCGTGTCCTTTGCTCGGCAGACTATCTTTATTCTTGGTTCATTCGTCATACTGCCACAAAAGTAGTGATAAATCGCTGTCCGAGTCTTATGATATAGCTCGAGTTTTCGGTAGAATTCGTCCTGGCGTTATTTGAAGGAAAGGCTATCCCCGAGGCAAGTCCATATGGAACTTGCCTCGGGGATAAGTCTCGGAGATAATCTTAGATGCTTGCGATGCCACTGAAGCCCATGAATGCCATGGCTAGGATACCAGCGGTGACGAGAGCAATGGGAATGCCACGCATAGCTGCGGGCACCTCGGTACGATCAAGCTGCTCACGGATACCTGCGAAGACTACCATTGCGAGGGTAAAGCCGATAGCCGTAGAGGTCGCATAGACGATACTCTCAAGGAGATTGAATTCCTTCTGGATAACGAGGATGGCTACCCCGAGCACACAGCAGTTGGTCGTGATGAGTGGTAGGAAGACCCCGAGGGCTTGGTATAGGGCAGGGGAAACCTTCTTTAGGATCATCTCCACCATCTGCACGAGAGCCGCGATGACTAGGATGAATGAGATCGTCTGCATATACTGCATTCCTAGGGGAACAAGGACGAAATCCTGAATTAAGAAGGTAAACATCGTGGCAATGATAAGCACGAACGTTACTGCAGCGCCCATCCCAAGGGAGGTATCTACTTTCTTGGATACTCCTAGGAAGGGACAGATCCCTAGGAACTGTGAGAGGACGACGTTATTGACGAATACCGCCGCGATGAATATAATGAGATAGTGTTCCATTGTCTACAGAGTCATTGAGCGAGTACTACTTATTCTTGAAGCTATTGATCAAGGCGATGAGGTAACCCAGCGCGATGAAAGCTCCAGGAGCTAGGACGAAGACTAGGGCACCATACTCCTCTGGAAATAGAGAAAGTGATCCGAAGAACTTGCCCGTGCCGAGTAGCTCACGCACTATCCCAAGCAGAGTTAGCGACAGTGTGAAGCCAAGTCCAATACCGATGCCGTCAAAAGCTGAATGTCCTACACCACTCTTAGCAGCTACTGCCTCAGCACGTCCGAGGACGATACAGTTCACTACGATCAAGGGGATGAATAACCCGAGGCTGGCATAGAGCTCTGGCAGATAAGCCTGCATGAGCATCTGAACCACGGTAACGAAGCCTGCGATAACGACGATATAGCTGGGGATACGTACGGCATCGGGGATGAGATGCTTGATGAGCGAGATGACGACATTGGCACAGATGAGAACAAAGGTGGTCGCTAGTCCCATAGCTAGTCCGTTGGCGGCCGAACTGGTGGTAGCCAGTGTCGGGCACATACCTAAGAGAAGGACGAAGGTCGGATTCTCCGTGATGATGCCGTTACGTATGATGTCTAATGGTTTCATAGTGGAATCTGTCTAGAGAATTAATTATTAGATAAGGACTGGGTAGCCTTGTAGCCACGGTTGATAGCATCGAGAAAGGCACGGCTACTAATGGTCGCTGCCGTGATGGCATCCACTCTACCCCCATCCTTGGCTACTTGTAGAGGATATTCAGCTGTAAGGTCTACGCCACGCATATCCTTGATGTTGCCATTGGTAGAGGCTGTATGAAACCAATCTGCAATCTTAGATCCTAGACCTGGGGTCTCTGCCGTTTCTAGTACGGTGAAATCTACAAGTCGTCCAGACGCATCAATTCCCATCATAATGGTGATAAGTCCGCTGAAACCCTGGCGGGTGTAGCTCTCGATAGCATAACCTACGACTTCTTCGCCATTGCGGGCAGGGTAGACGGTGAGTGAGTCTGGATCTCCAGGTAGGAGAATGCGAAACTGCTCCTCGAAAGGATTATTGTCAAAGGCTGGTGTAACCTGACTGATCGCTTCTACCTTCGCCTTGATCTGAGCTTCGGCGATGGGAGTTTGGGTGATATGGTTGAGGAATGCCAGGATTCCCGAGACCACGATGCATATCCCCACGAGCGAGAGTAGCATGTTGGGGAGTGTTGAAGCTAGTTTTTTCATACTCTTATCTACCTCCGAAATGTTTGGGACGAATGTATGCGTTGATCAGTGGGGTGAAGGCATTCATTATCAGGATAGCGAAGCTCATCCCTTCTGGATATGCCCCCCAGAGTCGGATGGTGACGGTGAGGATGCCGATCATTGCTCCGAAAAGCAACTGACCTCTCTTACTCATAGGGCTAGTAACGTAGTCTGTAGCCATAAAGATAGCTCCGAGCATCATCCCTCCTGTAAGTAGATGGAACCAAGGTGTAGGGTAGAGATTTGGGTTGACTAGATACATAATGCTACCGAGCACGAAGGCAGAGCCTAGTACAGAGACAGGGATATGCCAGGTGATTACTCGCTTGATGAGGAGATATACGAGCCCGAGCAGTAGTGCTAGAGCGCTGATCTCGCCGAGCGAGCCACCCGAGAAGCCCAGCAGCAGGTCAAGGCTAGAGGGGAGCTGATCTAGACTAGCACCAGGAGCACCTGCCATCACAGCCTGCATCACGCCTAGTGGAGTGGCACCTGTGGTAGCATCAGTGTAGCTAGCCCACTGATGTGCCTCGGGCCACATCGTCATCTGAGCGGGATAGGCGATTAGGAGGAAGACACGGCCTACGAGAGCAGGGTTGAATACGTTGCTGCCGAGACCGCCGAAGCTCATCTTACCTACAGCAATGGCTACGATAGCACCGATGGCTACGATCCACATAGGGAGATTGCTGGGCAGGTTCATCGCTAGTAGTAGCCCTGTGAGTATCGCAGAGCCATCTCTGAGGGTGTAGGAGCCGTGCTGTACGTATCGTACGATAGCCCATTCGACGAGTGCACATACCGCGATAGAGGTAGCTATCACGACGAGTGCTCCTAGCCCAAACTGCGCAAGGGATACCAGTACGGCAGGCATCAAGGCGATGATGACCGCATACATATTGCGCTCTACAGAGTCTCCGCCGTGTATGTGCGGAGATGGAGATATGATTAGTCTATTCATTATGGTCAAATGCGGAGGGTTAGGACTTGCGACTGCGGATGATACCCATGACCTGCTGTTTGCCGATGCGGATGAAGTCTAGCAGTGGACGACTCGATGGACAGGTATAGCTACACGAGCCACACTCTATGCAGTCTACGATATATCCACGCTCGGCTACGTCCCAGTCTTTGTACTGTACATCGCGCATAAGGAAGGCTGGGTTGAGACCCATGGGGCATACATTGACACACTTGGCACAGCGGATGCAGTTGCGCATAGGTTTGCGGACGCTCTCCTGGCGAGGCAGGAGCAGGATGCCCGATGTCCCCTTCGTAACGGGTAGCTCTGGTCCGAGTAGTGCCTTACCCATCATAGGGCCTCCGCCGATGATTTTTCCCGTGGTTTCAGGCAATCCTCCCGAAGCCTCGATGAGGTGTGAGAGCGGTGTGCCGATACGTGCAAGATAGTTTGCTGGGCGTGCGAGCTCCTTACCTGTGACGGTGACGATACGCTCGATGAGGGGTTTATTCTTCTGCACTGCTTCGTAGACGGCGAAGACTGTCCCGACATTTTGCACCACAGCTCCAGCAGAGATGGGTAGAGCACCGCTTTTGACTTGCTTGCCGAGGACGGCATCGATGAGCTGTTTCTCTCCCCCCTGAGGGTACTGTACCTTGAGAGGCATTACTTCTATGCCGGGATAAGCACTGGCGATCTTGGACAGATGGGCGATAGCATCCTTCTTGTTGTTCTCGACTCCGATGACGCATCGGCTTACGCCTATGGCGCGCATTAGGAGAGTACAGCCGACGAGGATCTCTTCACCGCGCTCCATCATTAGCTGATGGTCACTGGTGAGGTAGGGTTCACACTCGACAGCATTGACGATCAGTGTCTGAGCCGTCTGCCCTGGAGGAGGAGTGAGCTTGATGTGCGTGGGGAAAGTCGCGCCACCGAGACCGACGATACCGCAGGATAGGATGCGGTCGATGATCTCTCTCTGACTGAGGTCGCAGGTCTTGACTAGATCTGGTGAGCGGTCGATATCTTCCTCCCAGGTGTCCTCTTCGTCGACGGCGATGAATACGGCAGGGCGCTTGTACCCAGACGCATCGAAGATACTTTCGATCTTGGTTACTTTGCCCGAGACACTGGAGTGAATATTGGCACTCACGAAGCCACCAGAGCGTGCGATTACTGTACCGACACGGACGATGTCTCCTTTCTGTACGGCTGCTACGGCAGGAGCTCCGATGTGCTGACCTAGTGGTATGATGACCTCGCGAGGCATCTGGAGTGTCTCGATGGGCATCCCTGCCGATAGCTTGTTTTCGGGGGGATGAATGCCCCCAAGGCTAAACGTTCGTAACATATAGCTGGCGTGATGTAATAGTGTGGTGGATCTATTCCTGTGTGGTGCCCTCGGCTACTGGCGCAGGGGTGGGCGTGGAGGCAGGAGCCTCAGCGGGTGCTGCAGAAGGAGTCTCCTTCTTGGGTGGGAAGCCTATCTCGTGTATAGCGTTGGTAGGACATACACTTACGCATTTACGGCAGAGGCGACACTTAGTATGGTCGATATAGCTGAGGTTGTCTGCCATCGTGATGGCCTCGAATTTGCATTCCTTGAAGCACTTGGAGCAACCTATGCAGGCACTCTTACAGGCTTTCATAGCAGCTCCGCCCTTATCCTTGTTGACACAGCTGACGAATATGCGACGGCTCTTGGGACCTTTCTTGCGTAGCTCGATGATGCTCTTCGGACAAGCTTTGACACACGCACCGCAGGCAACGCATTTATCCTCGACGACCTCAGGCAGGAGTGTCTCCTTATTGATATGGATTGCGTCGAAGGGGCAGGCTACTACGCAGTCTCCATGCCCGAGACATCCGAATGAGCAGTCCGTATCACCCTTGTATAGGGCAGAGGCAACGCGACAATTCGCCACGCCATCATAGACATTGGTGCGTGGACGGGCTTCGCAAGTGCCGTTGCATCGAACGACTGCGATGAGTGGTTCGGAGGCAGTCGATGCAAGTCCGAGGATGTCCGACACGCGTGCCATTACGGGTGATCCACCTACGGGACAGAATAGTCCATCGAGGGTATCACTCTTGACGCACGCCTGAGCGAATGCAGCACATCCGGGGAATCCACATCCCCCACAGTTGGCTTGAGGTAGTACTTCGCCTACTTCGGCGATGCGGGGGTCCTCTACGACCTCAAACTTCTTGGAGACGAAGAAGAGGAGCAAGGCACCTACAGCGCCGAGAAGAGCTAAAACAATAACCGTTATCATATTGAGTAGTGATAGTGTACGTGCTAAGACGGACGTTCCTCCGAGAGAGAGGGCTCCTCCACCTCGGAGCTAATATCGCGCTCTAGGCTAAAGTGTATAATGCGTCCGAGCTGAGGATCGAGGAGCTTGAGCAGGAGGAAGTATAGTCCGAGTATTGCCAGGGCAATCAGTACGGAGATGCTCTCGTCTACCCCGAGCACTTTGGTACTCGTGGCAACGGAGGCAATGGTGAGTGCGATAGGGATAACGAAAGAAAGAAACACAGCGAGACGACCTATGCGGTCTTCTCCCTGCACGATGACACGATCTCCCACACGGTAGTTCGTGTCCGTGGTGGGGATGGTGATGTATCTGTCTGCACAGTCAGCAGAGGTGCAGGCCTGTCTGGCGTGACACCCTGAGCAAGCGCTCAGCTGCTGTATGCATACTATTACTTCGCCTGCGTGTGTCTTGTGGATGACACCGCTACGGCGGGATACTGCTGTCATATCTTATTGTGCTGGAGTCGGAGTTATCGACTCATAAACTACAATGCTATACATCCGCAAATGTAGGTATTCTCTTCCGAATATATGGCACCGATATCCACAAAAATGGGGATAATCCTTCTCTTTCTCTCAGATAGTGTCGGCGAAGACTAGCGCTTGTTAAATGCTAGTCATGAAGGTTGGGCGTCTGAGCAATAGAGGCTTATATGGTTGTGACGGCAATTCTTCAGCAGGAGCCATTAGCACTTGCATTCAGATGAGTGCATTTCTTTATTTCTCAGCAATGATAGAATGGCATAGGGTGATAGCTTCGTCTATTGAAGGTACATCCATAAACCCAATGATGTGTCTGCTACCTCTTTGACGAAACTCACATCGCTGGGCGTGCCGTGCTACAAAGTTGAGAATACTCCCGAATACTTCTCCTTGATAATAGGCGCTTGTCGTTTCTTGTGCTGGAAGATGGAAGCTCATATTGCCTCCTCTGAGGATAATCTTCTCCACCCCGAGATTACGTCCGAGACGTCGTAGACGGGGAACAGAGATTAATTCGCGGGCTACCTCGGGCAACGTGCCGAAACGATCTCTTAGTCTCTCGGCATAAGCATCCAGCTCGCTGTCGCTACTTAGGTTGTCTAGCTCTCGATAGAGGATGATGCGCTCGGCATCGCTCGGCACATAGTCTTCAGGCAGGGATAGCTCTAGGTCACTCTCTACGGTAGTCTCTGCGACGAAGTGCTCTGCAGAGAGCGAAGAGCTCTCGCTCGCGTAGAGCTCTGCGAACTCTGTTGCCTTGAGTTCAGAGATAGCTTCGTTAAAGACCTTCTGATACGTCTCATACCCC
This sequence comes from Porphyromonas sp., assembly GCA_041854825.1. Taxonomy (GTDB): domain Bacteria; phylum Bacteroidota; class Bacteroidia; order Bacteroidales; family Porphyromonadaceae; genus Porphyromonas. The sequence continues at coordinate 11,034 of JBHACZ010000013.1, forward strand.
ATGTCGGAGATGAATCCACTCTGCTCTGCTCCGAGGGCATTGCCTGCTCCTCGGATGTCGAGGTCCTGAAGAGCTATTCGGACGCCACTACCTAGGTCGCTGAAATTCTCTATAGCCCGCACGCGACGTCTCGCCTCATCGGTGAGGGTAGCCAGTGGTGGAGTGAGAAGGTAGCAGAATGCCTTGCGATCACTGCGCCCCACACGTCCGCGGAGCTGGTGTAGCTCGCTGAGACCATACCTATGCGCATCATTAATGATGATGGTATTGGCGTTGGGTACGTCTATCCCGTTCTCAATGATTGTCGTTGAGATCAGGACGTCATAGTCGTGTCGGGTGAAGTCTATGAGTATCTGCTCTAGTTCGCTAGGGCTCATCTGCCCGTGTCCGATAGCTATGCGTGCATCGGGTACCTCTCGACGCACGACGGCGGCGATCTCCTCGATATTCTGAATGCGGTTGTGGATGATAAATATCTGTCCGTTGCGACTGAGCTCAAAGTTTACCGCCTCGCGGATGGTGTCTGAGGAGAAGCGATCGAGGATCGTCTCCACAGGGACGCGGTTGGCGGGAGGAGTATTGATGTTGGATAGGTCGCGAGCTCCCATTAGGGAGAACTGAAGGGTGCGTGGAATGGGCGTAGCACTCATCGTCAGCGTGTCTACGCTGACCTGCATTTTGCGCAGGCGCTCCTTCACTGCTACTCCGAACTTCTGTTCTTCGTCGATGATCAGTAGTCCCAGGTCTCGGAATCGCACATCTCGTCCCGTGAGTTTGTGCGTCCCGACGATAATATCTATACGTCCCTCTGCGAGATCCTGCAGGATGGCTTTCGTTTCCTTGGGCGAACGGGCACGAGAGAGGTACTCGACGCGCACGGGCATACCCTCTAGCCGCTCGGAGAATGTGCGGTAATGCTGGTAGGCTAGCACAGTGGTGGGCACGAGTACTGCTACTTGTTTGCTGTCGCTGGCAGCTTTGAAGGCTGCTCGTATGGCGACCTCGGTCTTGCCGAAACCGACATCTCCACATAATAGTCGATCCATCGGATAGGCACGCTCCATATCTGCCTTGATGTCCTCTGTGGCACGTATCTGGTCGGGCGTTGGTTCGTAGGCGAAGCTCGCCTCCAGCTCGTGCTGGAGATAGCTGTCTGGGCTGAAAGCGAAGCCCTCTGCCTCGCGTCTCTGGGCATAGAGTCGGATGAGATCTCTAGCAATATCCTTGACCTGGCGCTTAGTTTTGTCTCGGAGGCGTGCCCAGGCGCTGGTGCCTAGAGTAGATAGCTTGACGGACTCTGCAGCATCGCGCTGGCGGTAGTGCGAGAGCTTGTGCAGGCTGTGTAGCCCTACGAAGATGGTATCCCCACGTTCGTACTCGATCTTGACTACCTCCTGAGTCCGATCTCCATTGACCATCGTGATCAGCCCGCCGAAGCGTCCTATGCCGTGGTCGGTATGTACGACGAGATCTCCAGGATGGAAGGTACTTAGCTCGCGCAGAGAGAGGGTGATCTTGCCCGAACGGGCTCGGTCACTACGCAGACTATACTTGTGAAAACGTCCGAATATCTGATGCTCTGTGAGCAATGCCACCCTCAGGGCAGGGGCTACGAAGCCCTCGTGCAGGGTAATATCTAATCGCTCGGGTAGACGTAGGTGGGGAGCGTGTTCAGTGATGATCTCACAGATGCGCTCCCACTGGCTGGAGCTCGCTGAGGCTATATATATATGGTAGTCGTCCAGCTGCCACTGTCCGAGGTACTGGCACAGGAGGTCATAGTCTTTGGCAATGAGAGGCTGGGGAGCCATCTCTGCAGTAGGCATTAGACTGAGGCGCTCAGTGCTGTCTCCCGTACTATGTAGGTACAGGTGCTGGTGGGCATCTATGAGTGTGTGGCATCGCTCGGGAGAGATGAGCCGCTCGCGTAGCGCTTCAATATCGGCGAAACCCTCCTCATCACTGACGCGAGGCTCGTCCTCCCAAACCAAACGGATGCGTTCGTGCATGTAGGTGCCGTCCGAGGTGACAATGAGTGTCTCAGCTGGTATAATCTCGATCAGGGAAGTCCCGAGGGCTGTTGCCTGGCTTCCGAGATCGGGAACGAGGGTAATATGCTCCAATTGCCCCACAGAGAGCTGACTCTCTACCTCGAAGGATCTAATGCTTTCCAGCTCATCGTCCCAGAAATCTAGGCGATAGGGGCGTTCATCGGCATAGGAATAGATGTCGAAGATACTCCCTCGGACAGCAAACTGCCCCGGCTCATAGACATAGTCGCACCGCTCATAGCCCCAGTCTAGTAGCTGAGTGGTGATCAGCTGGCGCTCTATCGTCATTCCTCGGGAGATGGTTAGGTGCTCACTGGCTACCTCTGTGCTGGCAGCTACTCCCTCGGCTAGAGCCTCAGGGTAGGTGATGATGATCGGGAGGTCATTCCCTTCGGCAGAGGCTAGGGCTGTCAGTACCATAGAGCGGGCTAGGGCGCCCGCCTCATCGCGGTGTCCGTACTTGATCGCCCGCTTCCATGCAGAGGGGAATAGCTGTACTGTATCGCTGCCTAATAGTTGCTCTAGGTCGGCAAACAGGTATCCCGCAGTATCAGCATCGTCCATAATGCAGAGGAGTGGGCGTGTCTGCTGAAGCTGTGCCAGCACAAGTGCGACGGACGAACCGACTAGCCCCTCTACTGCTAGGGTACTCGGTGCTAGAGATGTGATGGGGGAGCTGTCTTTGCTCTGGGACTGCTTGTCTTTGGTGGAGCTTTTGCCTGAACCTCGGGGGGTATTTAGGGCTTGCTCTATAGGTTTGCTCAGTAGCGTGGCGATTTCCTTGAGCCTGCTATGACTAGTTATCTGCTTCATCATAATAATCTTGACGACAAAGATACTACACCCTGAGACAATTCTGCTCCTCTGTGCTTCGAGGGCTAGCTCTGTCTGGGAGATATAGCCGTGTGCCCGAATAGTAGCTCTTCGATTGCTGACCGCAGATGTAGCTTGTTCGTAGATGAGGGTTAGGGTGCAGGGGTGACTCTGCTGTGCCTCGGTAGGAGCATCTAGGGTAATCTGCATGTCCTTCTGAGGTTTTTTTCAAGATTCCCGTCGAATACTTCCGAAACATCCCAAGAATAGTTGCCAAACATCCCGCGAATAGTTCCCACAGATCCGGCTTAATCTCTATTCTCTGCCTTAATCTATATATTCCTCGCCTTAGTTTATATATCTGTCGCCTTAGTTTATGTATTTCTCGCCTTTGAATATAAAATATACGCCTTAGTATATATAGACTATGGCATCAAATATGTAGATGAAGGATTCAGATATATAGATGAAGATTAAAGCTAAGAAATATTAGGTTAAGGATAAGAAATATAAGGCGGAAGATAGCTTATATAAGCCAAAGGATAATGAATAAGCCGGATCTGTGGGAACTATTCGGGGGATGTTTGGCAACTATTTCGTGGAACTTTCTTTAACTTTGCTTGGGAGATCTCTAGGTATGGGCTGGGAGTCTCCATCAGATTAACCGTAGATATAGACAATGGCAAGGTACATCATCAAGCAAATGCCCCGCCTCAATGGACAAGAGGAGGGGGTAACCTATCCTAAGATGGTTATCGATGGGACGATGACTGAGGAAGATATTGCACGTAAGATAGCAGAGGCAACTACCTTCTCCGAGGGGGAAGTGCTGGCAGTCATCCACGATCTGTCGAGACGCATCGCGCAGGGTATCGCCGATGGGCATAGCGTTCGCATCGCAGGCCTAGGGGCTTTTGCAGCGTCGCTAGGCTTCCGTAGGGGAGTGGAGCGTGAGCAGGCTGACGGATCTAGCAGGCGCAACGCTGCCAGCATAGAGCTTCGTGGGGCGACCTTTCGCCCTGATCGCTCATTCGTCTCGAGAGCTCGCGCGCAGTGTAGTCTCGTGCGCCAGCCGTACAGGGCGCCAGGTGAAGTGGCAGTCCCCGAGGCTGAGCGTTTAGGTCTAGCTCTGGAGCACCTGCAGACGCACCCGACGCTCACGATAGGAGACTATGTGGCTCTGACACATCTTAGTCGCACGGCAGCCTCTCTGGAGTTGCGCCGTCTAGAGGATGAAGGTAAGCTCCTCGCGAGCGGTAGAGGTACGCATAGAGTGTACGTTCTGCCCCGCTCCTAGAGTGAAACCTGGAGAAAATACGCCAGTAGAGGATTGCTTAGCTGAAGTGAAAGCAGTACTTTTGCTGGGATAAACAAATATATAGACTATACATCGCAGTATGCAGGTAAGACATCTCATCACTGAGCATTCGTTGCTTAGCCGTTTCGTCTCGGAAATGCGAGACGTAAAGATTCAAAAAGACGCTCTGCGCTTCCGTCGTAATATTGAGCGAGTGGGAGAGATTATGGCGTACGAACTAAGCAAATCGCTTAGCTATACCATCGAGCCCGTCAAGACTCCGCTCGGAGTGGCACAGTGTGCCCACATCGCTGATCAAGTAGTGCTAGGGACGATCCTGAGGGCTGGTCTTTCGTTTCACCAAGGTTTCCTCAACTACTTCGATAGAGCAGAGAATGCGTTCGTGTCTGCCTATCGTAAGCACAAGGATAGGCTGAACTTCGATATCTTCATCGAGTACATTGCCTCGCCAAGCCTTGAGGGTAAGACACTCGTCCTCGTGGATCCGATGCTTGCTACAGGAAGCTCTATGGAGCTCGCATACCGCGCTCTGCTCACCAAGGGTACTCCTAGTGAAATCCATCTCGTGTCTATCATCGCAAGCCAGGAGGCAGTAGACTACCTGCAGGGACAATTCCCCGAAGCAAATGTCCACCTCTGGGTAGCAGCTATAGATCCCGAGCTCAACGAACTGGCGTATATCGTGCCAGGACTCGGTGACGCTGGAGACCTAGCCTACGGGGAGAAGCTATAATATTCTTCGTAGGCTCGAGATATTTGTCTCGAGTGCCTTCTAGACCCTAGATGACTAATCCTAGACCCATCGAACTGCTCGCTCCGGCGCGCGATCTTCCGACAGCACGGGAGGCTATCGCGCACGGAGCGGATGCTATATATATAGGAGCACCACGCTTCGGGGCACGTGCCTCGGCTGGTGTGCCGATAGAGGATATTTGTCAGCTCTGCTACGAAGCACACCTCTATGGAGTACGTGTATACGTTACGCTCAATACTATCCTCTACGATTCTGAGCTGCGGGATGCTGAGGCGCTTACGTGGGAACTCTATCGCTGTGGTGTCGATGCTCTTATCGTGCAGGATATGGCGATGACCAAGATGGCTCTGCCACCGATCCCTTTACACGCCAGTACGCAGTGCGATACTACGGAACCCGAGGATGTGCAGGTGCTGGAGGCTCTGGGATTCGAGCAGGTGGTGCTGGCACGTGAGCTCAATGTAGAGCAGATACGTCGTGTGCGAGCTGTGACATCGATACCTCTGGAGGTCTTCGTCCACGGGGCTCTGTGCGTGAGCTATAGCGGACGATGCTATCTCTCCGAGGATATTACTGATCGCTCTGCCAATCGGGGTGAATGCTCACAGCAGTGTCGTCTGCCCTACGATCTACGCGATAGCGCAGGTACGTTGATCCGTAAGGGAGAGCACCTCCTTTCTCCGAGAGATATGAATCGTAGTGCTCTGCTGGAGGATATCCTAGAGGCAGGAGCTTCGTCGCTCAAGATCGAGGGACGGCTCAAAGGAGTGAGCTATGTCAAGAACATTACGGCTCACTATCGGAAGGAGCTGGACAAGATCATCGCTCGCTATCCAGAGCGCTACCGCAGATCGTCGTATGGGAAGACCCGTTTAGGCTTCACTCCCGATCCTGTGCGTAGCTTCAATCGCGGGTTTACTCCCTATATCTTCGAGCCACGGACACAGGCACGCCCTGCAGAGTCAGTTATCAATCGTCATTCTCCCAAAAGCCAAGGTCAATATCTCGGGACAGTCACAGCTGTCCAGGGGCATATCCTCAGGATAGATACCAAGATCCCGCTGGCTAATGGAGATGGGTTGCTCTACATAACCCCAAGTGGGGAGAGTGCAGGCGCGAAGGTGAATAAGATCCTCCTTGATGGTCGGGTCGAGCTGGCACGCCGTACTCCCATACCTGTAGGAAGCCGTGTGTGGCGAAACTATGATCAGGATTTCGAGCGTCTGCTCTCAGCCCCTTCGGCACGACGTGTACTGGGGGTACGCCTATGCCTGCGGGCTACAGCCTGGGGGATAGCTCTCGACGTCGAGAGCCTGGAGATAGAGCGACTCAGGGTGTCGGTAGGTCTCGAGATGACACTGGAGCCCGCCAGGAGGTTTGACTACGATCGCATTCGGAGCGAACTCTCTCGCCTGGGTGACACACCTCTAGTAGCAGAGGAGATAACTTTCGATCTCGGAGAGATACCCCCATTCATCCCCATCTCTCTGCTGGGAGGTCTGCGTAGAGATGCAGCGGCCGCATTCATTCGGGTACAGCGTATATGCCTTCGCCCTGATGTCAGTGCCAAGACTCAGCGAATGCCAGAGGTTGATCGTGCATGTCTGCCCCGCCGTCCTCACTTTGTCCCCGACTATCGTGCCAATATAGCCAACCATCTGTCGCGTGCTCACTACCAGGAGCAGGGATATGCGGAGGTAACAGATGCCTATGAGCTAATGCCCCAGCAGGGAGCTGCGCTGATGACGACGAAGCACTGCATCAGACACGAGCTAGGATACTGCACTAGAGAGACGCGTGAGCGTATGCCATACACTCAGCCTCTGTATCTAGAGCAGGGAGGGAATCGCCTAAGACTAGAGTTTGACTGTGCTCGATGCCAGATGCTACTGTACAAAGATTAGTGGTAGATATACAGATAGGGGGCTTGATACGAATCGTATCAAGCCCCCTATGCTGTACAGTGTATTATAGAGCCGAGGATGCTCTATAGAGAAAGTCAGGAGTTAGTGGTCAAAGAACTCGATGGTTCCGGTGGAGAGCGCATAGAACGCCCCCTTGATGATCAGTCCTCCTGCGATCTCTCGCTCCCTAAGGGCAGGGCTAGCACGGCGTATCTGCTGGAGTGAGTGCCGGATATTCCAGACTGCTACATCGTGGATGTAGTCGTAATCACTCGAAGAGTGGCTATGTCTAGAGGCACAGCTCTCTACGGCGGGACGGATCTGATCCAGTAGTCGGGAGAGCATCCCGACCTGTACACCATCTATGGTGCCACGGATCGCGCCACAATTCTCGTGTCCTAGGACGAGTATGACCTTCGCCCCTGCGACGAGACATGCATACTCCATACTGGCTATCATATCGTCCGTAGCATAGTTGCCCGCTACACGTCCCACGAAGATATCTCCTATTCCTTGATCAAAAATATCTTCCACGGGAACACGGCTGTCGATACAACTCAAGACAAACGCCTTGGGATACTGAGAGCTATAGCTTTTGCGAATTACCTCAGAGTGATCGCGGACAGTGTGTTCTCCTCTGCTGAAACGTTCATTACCAGCGATCAAATCCTCTAGAACCATCTGAGGAGTATAGCGAGCCTGCTCCTCAGCTGTCATGAAGTGAACGGGATGATAATTAAGCACGGAGGAGTGAAGGATGTTCCGCAGTGGAGAGCGGATACCCTTAATGATTCGGTCTTTCGTGCGAGTGAGGATGTTTGTGGAAGGGATGTTGCGTCGAGTCTCGTTCTTCATCTTGAGAAATATATATTGAGAGCAGGGGTACGATGCCCTTGATGAGTGCTTCGTACCCCTCGCTTTTGGGTAGGATTGGGAGAGTGGAGTTTTATTTAGATCCAGCCTCAGAACTCTTCGCCTTGCTACGGGGCTTACGTGGCTTGCTCTCTGTGGCAGTTCCTTCACTTAGGCTTTTGGTTTTATTCTTCGCTCTAGGTGTAGGCTTTGCTGTTTGCAAGCGCTCGACTTCAGCCTTAAGTTCTCGAATCTGCTTGGCTTGTTCGGTGATTGTTCGCTCGTAGCTATTGAGCTCTTCAGTATCGATGTCCTTGGGAGCCTCTCCTTCTACACGTAGGAGAAAGTCACTCAAGACATTCATGTAGTTATTGAAGGCCTCGTAGGCTGAGCCATAAGGACTAAAGCCCTTGCCCTCATCACCAGTATTCATGTAGTAGAAGTGGTCTGCACTCTGTAGGCGCAGCCAATCTTCGAGTAGCCTCTGCCGTGCGCTTCCACGATTCTTCTTGTCCAGAGCTCGTACGCGTGATCCCCATTCTTCTAACTTGCTGAGCGCTCCTTGCTGAAGGATGTTGCCCACCCACTGATGCACTCCCTTTTCCTCGCCCGAGGAACTTATAGGAGATGGTACAGAGATCGTGCCAACAGGGCTGTGTGCGGCTAGCAGTTCGCTGGGAGTCGCAAAGCCTATGTCATAGCGCTCTGCCATCATGGGGAGAGCCCGGAAGAAATCAAAGATGCCACTTTCGGGTCGATGAATATTGCCGAGTACCTCATAGTTCATAAACAGTGTTGTGAACTCTTCGCCTTCGGGCAACCACATTACTCGGCTAAGGATCTTGTCAGCTGTGATCGGATATTCGGGGGCATCATAGCGTGAGAAATCTCGGGAGATCATTTCGCTCAAGCCACTATTACGCATGATGAGGGTAACGGGATGGCTAGAAGGCGAACTATAGAGATAGTTAGGGCTTTTCCATCCTAGGATGTGCTTTGCCCCTTCTGTCAGTACAGCTTCGAAACCCAGCCTACTTGCTTCAGTTTCGATGTCATCGCTATAGATGAGCTCGGTATTGCAGAGTGTGCGTGAGGGTTTGATACCAAGCCATTCAGTGAGCTTGTCCTGCTGCATGCGTACCTGAGCGCACCACTCCTGAACGTCATACAGAGATGTAAGGGAGTGGGCGTAAGGCTCTGCAAGGAATTCTACCTGCCCCGTGGCTGCCAGTTCTCGGAAACTCTCTGCGATGGAGGCATCATAGTTCTCCATTTGTTCGATGGCCAGTCCCGAGATGCTGTAGCTAATCCGAAACTCTGGATACTGACGTAGGAGGTCAAGCATCATACGATTGGCAGGCAGATAACAGGTTTCGGCAATGCGCGTGAAGATCTCTGTATTCGGTATGTCATCGGTGTAGAAGTGATCATTGCCGATGTCGAAAAACTTGTAGGGGCGAAGCCTATAGGGCTGATGTATCTGGAAGCATAGACAAATCTTCTTCATAATACTGTCTTGTCTGTAGTGGATGATGGATGAAAACTAATGAATGGACTAGCGTCTGTAGCGTATGGCTTGGTCATAGATGTGGCGTACCTTGTGACCCGCATTTTCCCAGGTGAGGCTGTTTACCTCCCGAAGTCCCTCCTCTTTGAGAAAAGCATGCATCTCTGGATAGGTGATTAGGCCATATATGGCATCAGCCATAGCATCGACATCCCAGTAATCTACCTTGACGGCATAATCTAGGATCTCTGCACAGCCACTCTGGTAGGAAATGATCGATGGCACACCACACTGCATGGCCTCAAGGGGAGATATGCCGAAGGGTTCGCTTACTGAGGGCATTACATAAACATCGCTACTTTTGAAAACCTCGTAAACTTCCTTGCCTCGCATAAAACCTGTAAAATGGAAGCGATCGGATATGCGGTATTTTGCCGCAAGGCGGATCATTGCATCCATCATATCACCATTGCCAGCCATGATAAAACGTACTCCACTGGTGCGTTCTAGTACTCGAGCAGCAGCCTCGACGAAGTATTCGCATCCTTTTTGCATTGTGATGCGTCCGAGGAAAGTCACGACCTTATCCTTGACACCTCGTCTGTCTGGCAGAGCTAAGATGTCTGGATCAAGGGGTGTGACAGCATTATGTACCGTAGTCACCTTGCTGGGATCTTGATGGTACTTCTCAATGACGGTACGTCTAGTGAGGTCGCTGACAGTGATGATGTGATCTGCATTATTCATGCCATCGATCTCGATGCCATACACAGTCGGATTGACATTGCCACGACTGCGGTCGAAGTCGGTTGCATGCACATGTACGACTAGGGGTTTGCCCGTGATTTTCTTGGCATGTATTCCTGCAGGGTAGGTGAGCCAGTCGTGTGAGTGGATGACATCACATTCTTGAGCACGAGCGATTACACCAGCCACGATGGAGTAGTTGTTGATCTCCTCAAGAAGATTCTCAGGGTATCTACCAGAGAACTCTATACAGCCGAGATCATTGGTATACCTATCGCTAAAATTCGCATAGATATGATCGCGGAGGTGATAGTATGTCTCGGGGGACATTCTGTGTGCAAGGCGTTCGCGTAGGTAATCCTCGGAGACATCACGATAAACGATGGGGGTGTCTCCTGCTCCGATGATATTGAGAAAACTTTTGTCTTCGTCCCCGCTGGGGCGTGGGATGACAAAAGTAATGTCCATATCACCTTGAGTAGACATCCCTTTAGTTAGGCCATAGCTTGCTGTCCCTAGACCTCCTAGGATATGGGGGGGGAACTCCCACCCAAACATCAGTGCTTTCATATATTGTATCTGATGACGGAGTTTGTATTACTATGCTGTACCTGCACTCTTTTTATAAGCGCTTGAGCGCGTATGATCTCCCCTACACTCATTGCGAGTGAGATAGCTCCGCGTGCGCGATAGGGTGGATTGCCATCGAATAGTTCGCTGATGGTACCGATGCCGTGCTCATGCATTTCTTCTTCTATGCCTACGAGAGCCCGTTCTGCGAAGGAGAGTCCACTATTGCCATAGAGCTTAAGATATGCTTCAATGTAGGCACCTAGTAGCCATGACCACACAGAACCATTGTAGTAGGATAGCTCTCGCTCTCTCTGTGGACCTTCACAGCGTGCGCGGTAGCCCTCGCTCTTTGGACTAAGGCTACGAAGCCCCTTGGGAGTCTTTAGCTCGCGTGTAACGAAATCTAGTACGCTACGCTGCATCCCTTTGGATAGCGGGGAATATGGTAAAGATACAGCCAGGAGCATATTGGGGCGGACGCTTAGATCACGTGTCCCTGACAGGGTGACATAGTCGTAGAGATAGCCATGCTCATTGATGAATGTAGCGCAGAAACTTGTCTTGACTCTTCCGCGGAGGGTATCAAGGGACTCTGTCCAATATTCGGGAAGGAGTTCCTGAAGGAAACATAGGGCATTATACCATAGGGCATTGAGCTCTACAAGGAATCCTTCACGCCCAATTACGGAGCGTCCGTCAAGTTTTGCATCCATCCAGCTGACGGGGGTGCCACTATGGATCGCATAGAGTAGTCCAGAGTCGTCGGCAGGATCCATAGGGGCCATAGGATGATACCCAGAGATGTAGTACTCTATAATTTGATGGACGAAGTCTCCGTACCTTGACTTGGTATCTTCGATCCCGTAGAGCTGTGCATACTGCTGTATACTCCATATTGCCCATAGGAAAACATCGGGATCCTCTAGAGAGGACATAAGCCCTCTAGGACTTCCACCATACATATAAGTTACGATGTCTGGTAAGACGGTGTCCATTATGCGATAATATCGCTCTGGGGCATCAGCATATATGGTACACCCTGGCAGGGCAATGAACAAATCTCTAGCACGAACGCCAAACCAAGGATAACCTGCTAGTAGGTAGCCATCCTTATCATTTGGTCTGTAATAGAATTGCTGCGCAGAGCTTAGTAAGCATGATCGAAAGTCTGATCTTGGGATGCGTACGGCACGCTCTGCTTCGAACATCTCCTCTAGCTTATCGGGATTCGCCTCTGTGATGCCAGCTGAGAAGTACAGAGGTTTGCCCTTCTCGATCACGCACTCGAAGTAGCCAGGGACGTATAGATCTTCGGTATGCTCGTAGCCTCGCTCACGTTCCTTGAAGTAGAGGATATGCTCGTTCCAGTAGGAGTGATCAACGAATTGCGCCTCCTGACTAAGCTGAAGGTAGAGGCGAGGATATCCAGGATACAGACAGAAGCTGTAGCCTCCGTGCGCACTCTCATAGCGACGATCGATGTGGTCGTTGCGATGAGTCAGCATCTTTACATCGCGGAATGCTAGCAAGGGAGAGAAGCGAAGGGTGGTTTCGCTATGGGCTTCGAGTAGAGTGTACTTGAAGATGATTCGGTGCTCGTAGTGGCAGAGGAAGATTTCCCTGCGCAGTACGACGCCTCCCACACGATAGGTCGTCTCGCTAGCTACATCTACATTGTATTCACGGATATACTTATGCCCCTTAGGGGAGAACGTTTCTCCTTGATAGTGATGTAATCCGAGATTGAAAGGGACACCGTGCTGTAGGATCGTTAGATCGAGTGAAGAGAGTAGGACGTGATTGTTGCGACTTAGCTCTGGGATGGGAACTACGAGTGCCCCATGGTATTTTCGGGTGTTACAGTCTACGATGCTGGAGCAACAGTACGCTCCCATCCGGTTCGTGCGGATGTACTCCCTGTGTAGGGATTCATCGAGATTAGACATTAGCCGTCTATCGAATCTTAGATAACTCATATGAGAAGTATTATCAGACTTTTAGCGTGCCAGCGTTTTGCTCCTTTTGAGGCTTAGTCTTCCCCTCTGAAAAAGAGGCTATGCTGACTGCGGAGCTAAGTTACGATTTTTGTGTAGATATCCCAAATGTAGCCGCTGGTTCAAAGAAGAATGCTCAAGAATGTGCATGTGAGGTGGTGTATTATCAAATCTCGCAAGATCAGATAAGACACGACAAGTGCCCAGGGCAACCGCATCAAAATATAACTAGCTGATTATCAATAATCCCTTCTTCCACTAAAAGGAGGGTAAGATGAGGTGGAGTGTAGAGAACCTATCTGACAATCAACATCTTAAGGATAA